>DIEK01000020.1 GCA_002418595.1 Candidatus Omnitrophica bacterium UBA5776
GGTAACGAAGCCCGTTTCGGTTCTCGGTCACGGGGACGGCAAACGACAACCGAGCTTCATTACCGGGAGAACATTCCAATATCCTGCTCAACTTCAAAAACGGACCTATTCACCTATGATCTTAATGAGCACTTTTTTAGGACGCCTGCCGTCGAACTCGCCGTAAAAGATCTGCTCCCAAGGCCCGAAATCCAGTTTGCCTGCGGTAACCGCCACGACCACTTCCCTCCCCATCACGGTGCGTTTCAAATGGGCGTCGGCGTTATCTTCCCCGGTCAGATTGTGGCGGTATTTTTTTCTGTCGTAAGGGGCGAGCGACTCCAGCCAGTCCATAAAATCCGAATGCAATCCTCCCTCATCATCGTTTATGAACACGCTGGATGTGATATGCATGGAATTGACCAGACAAAGCCCTTCCCTGATGCCGCTTTTCGCCAGGGCCTCGCTCACCGCCGGCGTGATATTCAACATTTCTTTTTGTTTGGAAGTGGTTACTGTCAGGTAAGAGGTATGGTGTTTCACCGCCGGGTCACCTTAAAGACGTCGAAAGCGGAGTCAAAATCGTAAATGTTCTTGAAATCTTCCGGGGAATCCTCGTTTTCCTTGCCCAACATACCTTCATCTATCATATGGAATACAATGTCGCCGAAAGCCTCGGTATTCCTTACTCCCCAGTATTCCAGTACCGTTTTAAGCATGGGACCGTATTGTTTCAGGCCGTAGTCCCTTATCCCATCCAGCAACTCGCGTCCGCTTACATGTCCTTTTCTGCCCAGGCTGGTCTGGGTAAAACGCAGGGCCTCCATGACAAACTCATAAGCGTCGGCCTTGTATCTTCCGTCTTTGCCCGCTATTTTGTATATGCGTCGGCGTAAATCTCCCGGCATCCGTTAACCTTTCTGCAACGTAATACTCTATACTCCAAACATAATTTTAGCATACTCCGCCGTTTACGCAACAATAAACGGAAATATTATACCCGCGCGGTGTCCTTTTTCCTACCGGCAGCCGTTGAGTTTCATTCGTCAACGGAAACTGTCTTAAACCTTGAAGAATGCCCCGCGGTTATCCTGATCAGGCTCTTGGGAACATCAAGATAATCGCTCAAGATTTCTATAAGTGCTTCATTGGCCCTGCCTTCCCTGGCCGCGGCCCTCACCCAGACGCACAAATTGCCGTCCCCCCGGTCCTCTATCTTCTCCACCCTGGCGTTCGGCTTGATCTTTATATGCAGTTTCATCTTTGGAATACGCTCATCTTTCGAAAACGCGGATAATACAGGCCGCGCTTTATCGGTCTTTCTAACCACCGCGCGCAGCGCAAATTCTTGAATTTAATCCCCCGCCCAGAACTTCCCGGGCGCCTCTCTTCGCGAATGGAACGGATGTTCAGATTTTATCATAACGGGAGGTTCCCCACAACTGGAACGTTCTCCTTGAAATCGGCCGCCGGATATGGTAATTTATGGTTCTTATGAAAAAGAACCTTTGGAAATTCTCGAATAAAGAAGGCGACTTCGTATCCAGAACCGCGGACAGGGTAAAAACCCTTTATTTACCGCTGTGCAACGGTTTTCCCTTAATGTCCTCTATAACCCCGGACCTGCACGGTGACATAAAAACAAGTTTTAACTCTTTTCTGCTCGAACCGGTTTCGCGGCATTCCCTGATAGACTCAAAAGCAAGCAGGAATTTCTGGATCTACCTGAACAGCCGTTCGATATGGTCGGCAACCGGTGTTTCCCGCGGCCTGCCGCCTCCGGAACAGGATAAGTATTCTCTCGAAGCCGGCATGTTCTGGCAGAAAACGAGCCGCTGTAATGAGCGCGTCGGGTTAAAAGCCGAAATAACCTCTTTTGTCCCCGAGGGAGGAGAACCGGTTGAGATAATGCTGGTGGAGATCACCAACATCTCTTCCCGCTCCATGGAGTTCATCCCGACCGCCGCCGTTCCGCTCTACGCGCGTTCGGCCGCCAACCTGCACGACCACCGCCAAGTGACTTCGCTGCTCGTGCGCGTAAAAGAATCCCCGGACGGGATAACAGTGGTTCCTACGCTCAGCTTCAATGAATCCGGGCACGCCAGGAATACCGTTTCTTACTTCGTTTTCGGAAGGGACGACCGCTCAAAAGGTCCCGAATATATATACGCCACGCAGGAAGAGTTCACCGGAGAGGATTCCGACCTGGAGGCCCCGGCCGCCGTATTCAAGAACATACTACCGGATAAAAGACGCCCCCGGCAGGGCAAAGAACCCATGGCCGGGCTGCGTTTCCGCCCCAGGCGCCTTAAGAAAAACGAACGCTGTTCATTCATAGTGGTCATGGGCATCTCGCCCCAGGGAACGCCTGGGCCTGAAGAACTTTTCTCCCGCTTCGACACGAGAGAAAAAGTAAATCTTTCACTGGAATCCACAAAAAGATTCTGGCGCGCCAAAAGCGGACGCGTTTCGGTCGAGACTGCCGACGCCGACTTTGATCGCTGGTTACGCTGGGTCACGGTCCAGCCGGTTTTAAGAAAGATCTTGGGCTGTTCTTTTCTTCCCGATTTCGATTACGGGAAAGGCGGGCGGGGCTGGCGTGATCTCTGGCAGGACTGCCTCTCGCTTATCCTGCTGGATGACCCCGGAGAGGTCCGCAGCCTGCTGATCAATAATTTCTCCGGAGTGCGCATAGACGGCTCTAACGCCACCATTATAGGACAGCGCCCCGGTGAATTTATCGCGGACAGAAACAGCATCAGCCGTATCTGGATGGATCACGGTATCTGGCCCCTGATCACCGTTTTACTCTATTTAAACCAGACCGCGGATATCGGGATACTGCTGGAAGAGACCTCCTATTTCCGCGATCATCTGCTTTCCCGCAATAAAGAAAAGGACCCGGCCTGGCGGGCGGAGAAAGGCCGACAGCTCACCGCTAAAGACGGAATCGTTTACAAAGGGACGCTGCTCGAACACATCTTGGTGGAAAACCTTGTGCAGTTCTTCAATGTCGGTCCGCACAACCACATACGCCTCGAGAACGCCGATTGGAACGACGGACTGGATATGGCGGCGGAACACGGGGAAAGTGTCGCCTTCAGCGCGCTTTACGCGCAGAACCTGGAAAGCATCTGTTCCATCCTCGAGCGCATCGGCGCCGCGAAAATAAACGTCTTCAGAGAGCTTTTACTGCTCATAGATATGCCGGGCGCGCCGGCGACCGACTATTCCACGCCTCGGGCGCGGACGGAGAAACTGAACGCCTATTTCGCTTCGGTGCGCGACGGCATAGACGGCGCGAAGGTAGAGCTTGGCGTAAAAGAGCTTATCGCCGACCTGCGGGCGAAAAGCGCGGCTATCGCAAGACAGATACAAAAGACCGAGTGGCTCGAAGAGGGTTTCTTCAACGGTTATTACGACAACTTGAAAAGCCGGGTGGAAGGCAAGGTAAGCGGAAAGATCCGGATGACCCTCACCGGCCAGGTGTTCCCGGTTATGTCGGGGATAGCTTCCCGGGAACAGGTGAACTCGATTTTCCAAAACGCCCGTAAACACCTGAAAGAACCTTCGCTCGGCGGTTTCAGGTTGAATACCGACTTCGGCGAGGAACAGCTCTCTTTAGGCAGAGCATTCTCTTTCTCATACGGCGATAAGGAAAACGGGGCTTTTTTCAATCATATGTCGGTGATGTTCGCTTACGCCCTCTACAGCCGGGGATTCGCCCGGGAAGGCCACGAAGTTTTATCCTCCATACACCGCATGGCGTTGAATACGGCGGTAAGTAGGATTTACCCGTGCCTTCCGGAGTATTTTAACGGCGAAGGACGCGGGATGTACAGTTATCTTACCGGGTCGGCGAGTTGGTTCGTTCTCACTTATTTAACGCAAGTGTTCGGCGTTAAGGGAGATTTCGGAGACCTGCGGATAGAACCGCAACTGATGAAAGAACAATTCGGCGCCGCAAAGAAAGCCGCCATATCCGCTTCCTTCGCCGGAAAGAAGCTGCGGGTTGAGTTTTTTAATCCCGGCCTGAAGAGTTACGGAGAATACACCATTATAAAGGCCTCGCTTAACGGCGGTGAACTTCCCTTTCCCTCCCCCTGCGCAAGCCTGCGCGTGGACAGAACGCGGCTCTCTTCACAGGATAACCTTATTGAGATACATCTGGGATAATCCGGAAAAGCCGAATCACGAAAGATGATGGACGAAGGACGAAAAGATATCTGTTTATATTTTCTCAAGCGGAAACCGCGGGCGCTGCGGAAAGGATGATCTTCAACGAATGCATAAAATAAATCAGGAACAATTTGCCTTTTATGACCACGAACATGCCGCCTTTGATGCGGCAGAAGAATTTCTCCGTATGCTCCCTGGTATCCTTGATTTTAAGGATATATAAATACGGCCTCGGTTTATCCTCAAGCTTGTCTCCAGCCATTTCTTTAGCCATATAGACGAAATGACGGCTTACGATACTGTGAATACCTTCCTTGTCGACAACTTCGGTAGTCGCAAGTATTTTGCGCCTTTTGAGCGGTGAAGAGATGTTCTTGAAAACGATGTCTCTCATAACGGCGCTCCGTAGAAAAATCAGCCGGGATGCTCATAAAGGGATCATTAAGATTTTTCCCCCGCATCCCGGCGTTATCCCCTTGACCTTTGTGGCTGGCGGGGAAAACAATTAATAATACTTTTAGAAACTCTTTGTTTTCTTGATAATAAAAAAGCTTACTCCTTTGTTGTTAATAAATTATAACACGCGCGCTCTGTTCATTTCAAGATGTAAAACGGCTTGGCGGGAAAACGTTTTCTTTAATCCCCTCGCCTCAGGATTTCATTATAAACTGATGGGAATAATTGAGATTTGCGCGTGTAATAATTTTAGCAGCGGTATGCTTCGCAAAAATAGTGGGCTTCTTCGATAAACTTTAAGGTGCAGCCAGAGAATTAAGTATTGTGTCCCCGGAATCTAAAATATTCTTTTCTCCCGGCCTTTGAGGAAACGGGAGATATTACTCCTGTGCCGGAGAACCCCGAGAAACCCGAAGATACCCCCTGCCGCTATCCAGAATACCGGGAACCCGAAAACAGCGAGATAGACCGGTAGGAGTATTCCGGCGCAAACGGACGCTATGGAGACTATCTTTGTCAACGCAAATACCGCCGCCCAGGTCAACACGACCAGCCCGAGTATCAATCCCAGCCCCGGTATGCGCAACGCCAGCCCGATCAATACCCCCAGAGTCGTGGCAACACCCTTCCCCCCCTTGAAACCGAGAAAGACCGGCCAGTTATGCCCGGCTACCGCGGCTATACCGCAGCCCACGCGGAGCAATACTGCCGGGAACTCCTGGTTGGAATGCCCGATTATGAAATCTCCGGCGGCCGTAACAGCCAGCGCCCCTTTCAAAATGTCAATCAGCAAAACAGTTATTCCCGGCCCTTTACCAAGCACGCGCAGGGCGTTGGTTGCCCCCACGTTGCCTGACCCCAGTTTACGGATATCCTCGCCTTTAAGCAGATACCCGGCCAGATAAGCGGTGGGAACAGAACCCAGCAAGTAACTAAATATTATCCCTGCAATTATCACTGCCATAGAGGACCTTCAGACCTTTCCTGATATAAAGCAACCCCGAGATAACGGTCAACCCCGCTGCCGTCCACCAGAGGAACCGCGACATTTTTTGAAGTTGCAGCAATACCGAAATGACCGACGACATCTGAGCGATGGTGGTGTATTTTCCCCATTTACTCGGTATTATCTCGATACGCTGGCGCACCATGTATATTACCACCGAACCGAGGACTATTATGACGTCCCGGCTCAAGACTATAAGCACGACCCAAAAAGGGAACTTAAGCGCCAGTTGGACCCCGGTGGAATCGCTCAAGAGGATGAAGGCGCTCATAAGCAGGAGCTTGTCGCCTATCGGATCCAGCACCAGACCGGCCTTGGATTTCTGCCCGGATTTCCTGGCTATGTAACCGTCCACGGCGTCGGATATACCGGCCAGGCAGAAGATGGCGAGCGCCGCCAGACGCAGATAACCGCGGCTGGGGGCGTAATATATCAGCGCGGCGATGAAAAACGGCACACTAAGGATACGGAACGTGGATATCTTGTTCGCGAAGTTCATTGTATGACTCTCAACCTCTGGGGCGGCCAATATATGAAGATCGCCTTGCCCAGCAGGTTCTCCTGCGGCACGAAACCCCAATAACGGCTGTCTTGAGAAGAAGCGGAATTATCACCAAGGACGAAATACTGCCCCTGCGGAACGGTTATCTTGTCCGCCTCCCTGCCGTATTCGCCCCGGTTATAATAATACCTTCCGCCGAAACCTCCTTCCAGAAGAGGCTGTCCGTTCACGAATATGGTCCCGTTCTTTATCTCTACCGTGTCGCCGCCGCAAGCTACCAGACGTTTGATGAAATCTTTTTTGGGATCCTCCGGGTAGATGAAAACCACCACGTCCCCGGCAACAGGCTTGCGCAAAGCCGGCAGTCTGAAGGGCAGGAAAGGCACCTTAGCCCCGTAAATGAATTTATTGACCAGTATAACGTCTCCCTCCATTAGAGTGGTCCTCATCGAGCCTGTCGGGATACGAAAGGCCTGCACCACGAACGTCCTGATGAACATGGCCAGGACGAACGCTATCAGAATGGACTCAACCCACTCCCGGAAGACTTTTTTGCCTGTGGTCTTATTCGCATTTTTCTTCATATCTTCAACACCTCCCAGAAAGCCTCCTGCGGGATCTCCACTCTCCCGAACTGCTTCAGGCGTTTCTTCCCTTCTTTCTGCGCCTCCCAGAGTTTCCTCTTGCGGGTAATGTCGCCGCCGGAGCACCGGCTGGTAACGTGTTTACCCGCCGCCCTGACCTTTTCCGAAGCCAGTATCTGACCGCCTATCGCGGCCTGGACCGAAACCTCGAACACCTGCCTGGGAATGACCTCCTTAAGTTTGGATACAAGGGCGCGCGCCCTGCTCATCGCCTTCTCCTTGTGCATCAGGCAGGAGAACGCGTCGCAAATCGTGCCGTTTATCAATATATCAAGCTTCACCAGCTTGGTAGGCATATAATCCTCGAATTCATAATCGAGAGACCCGTATCCGCGGGTGATCGATTTCACTTTATCGTAGAAATCCACGATTATCTCCGACAAAGGCATATAAAAAACCACTTTCATCCTGTCCTCGCCGTAATATTCTGTGGATTCGAAGATCCCCCTGCGCGCCTTCGCGAGTTCGCAGGCGGAATCTATCGTATCTACCGGAACGATCATCAGCAGTTTCACGTACGGTTCGAATGCTTCCTCTATATCCTGCGCGGAGGGGAGTTTGGCCGGCGTGTCCACCTCCACCGTCGTTCCGTCCGGCAGTTTGACGCGGTATACGACGTTGGGAACAGTAAGTATCAGGTTAAGGTTATATTCTCTCTCCAGCCGTTCCTGCACGATCTCCATATGAAGAAGCCCCAGGAAACCGCAGCGAAAACCTGTCCCGAAAGATTGTGAGTTCTCCGGTTCGAACATAAAAGATGCGTCGGTAAGCTTGAGTTTATCCATGGCGTCCCTTAGATACGTGTAATCTCCCGGGTTCACCGGGTATATACCGCAGAAAACCAGCGATTTCGGCACGCGGTAGCCGGGAAGCACGGAAGAACAGGGATTCTTCACATCCGTAAGGGTATCCCCGATCACGATCTCCCTGGGGTCTCTGATATTGCAAATAAAATACCCCACCTCTCCGCAGGAAAGCCCTTCTGCGGGACAGTATTTCAAATTCTTGAAGACGCCCATCTCTTCTATTTTATACACTTTTCCTGAATGCATCAATTTAAGCTGCGCGCGGGAATCCAGGGAGCCGTCGAATATCCTGGCGAAGATCACCACTCCCCGGTAAGGGTCGAACCTGCTGTCGAAAACCAGCGCCTGCGCGGGATTTCCGGCTTCTCCTCCGGGATGCGGGACCAGCTCGATCACCTTTTCAAGGAGGTCTATCACGCCTTTGCCTTCCTTGGCGGAGCACAGCATTATCTCCTCTTCGTCGAAACCGAAAACGCTGTTTATCTGCCTGATCACCCTCGGCACGTCTGAAGACACAAGGTCGATCTTGTTGATGACCGGAATGATCTTCAATCCGTTCTCTTTAGCCAGGTAATAATTGGCAACTGTCTGCGCCTCCACCCCCTGCCCGGCGTCTATGAGCAAAACAGCGCCTTCGCATGCCGCGAGAGATTTCGAGACCTCGTAACTGAAATCGACATGCCCCGGGGTATCGATCAGGTTGAACGTGTATTCCTTCCCGTCCCGGCTGCGGTAAGAGAGCCTGACCATGGAAGCCTTGATGGTGATGCCTCTCTCCCGTTCAAGGTCCATATCGTCCAGAAGCTGATCGCGCCGGTTGCGCGTGTCCACCGCCCCGGTAAGTTCCAGGATCCTGTCGGCCAGAGTGGACTTACCGTGGTCTATATGCGCTATTATGGAAAAATTGCGTATCAGGCTCTTATCCATGCCGTTCCCTGTCTTTAACCGCAGAGGACATCATTTCCACGACGTCCTCGATCCCTACGCCCGTGGTATCTATGTACACGGCGTCCTCGGCACGACGCAGCGGCGCGAATTCGCGCGTGGAATCTATACTATCCCTGTTCCGCAGGTCGCGGGCGATATCTTCCATTCTCAACCCGGGATTGGAATCTTTCAACTCCAGGTAACGCCTTTTGACCCTTTCATCGAAATTCGCGTCGATATAGAACTTCACGTCGGCTCCGGGGAAAACATGTGTGCCGATATCCCTGCCGTCCAGAATGCTGTCTTTGCGGCGCCCCAGTTCTCTTTGCAGCTCAACCAGTATCTGCCTGACCTCTCTCACTTTCGCCAGGTCGGAAACCACCCTGGTAATGCGCGGCTGTCTGATTTCCGCGGAAACATCCCTGCCGTCCAGAAGCACTGCCAGTGAAGAGTCCGCGCCGTATTTCAGGTCTATCGCCGTTCCAGAGGCCATTTCCGCCAGAGAAGCGGTATCGGAAAAATCAACTCCCTGTTCCAGCGCCTTCAGTGTAAGGGCGCGGTACATCGCCCCCGTGTCAAGGTAAGTGAAACCCAGTTTCTTTGCCAGCCTTTTGGCCACCGTACTCTTACCGGCTCCCGCCGGACCGTCCACCGCTATTATCATTCATTCACTCCCGCTCAAGCATGCGCCCTCAAGCATGCGCCTCCGGGAAGACGCCCGCGAAAGAAATTTTTCCAGCGCCGAGACATCCCCCCGCGAGACCGCCGCACGTAATTCCTTTAGTTTGGTTTCGAACACACCCAAGGCCCGCGCGACGTTGCGCCTGTTGCTCATTATTATATCCGCCCAGAGACTGCTGTCGGAGGCCGCGATGCGAGTGGTATCTTTAAGTCCGCCGGCGGAAAACCGGTAAAAAGTCTCAGGGACGGAATCGATGAGAGAAAAAGCCACGCTATGCGGGAGATGGCTTACGTAAGCCAGGATTTTATCGTGTTCGGAGGGGGACATGTATGCCACGCGGGAACCTATGCTGCGCCACAATGCGGCAGCCGTCGAAGCGGAGCGTCCGCGTCCGGTTATCACGCAGAGCGCGCCCTTGAAAAGGCCGGGATCGGCGTTTTCCGGACCCTTCTTCTCCGAACCGGCCAGGGGGTGACAACCGGCATATGCGGGGAAATAACGGGAGAGTATCCTGCTTACCTCCACCTTGGTGCTGCAGACGTCTATCACCAGACAGTTCCTGCCTGCCAGTGAAGCCGCCTTGGCCGCGAGCGCTTTTACGGCTCCCGGCGGGACCGCGAAAACCAGCAGGTCGGCCCCGGCTACGGCGGCGAGCGAAGTGGACGCGTCATCTATTAAGCCTTTCTTTAAAGCGGTATTGACCGTGGACTTCCGCCTGCTTATGCCGGTCACGGAGCGGACAAGTTTCTTCTTTTTCAGCGCCGCGGCCAGCGAGCCGCCGATCAGTCCCACTCCTATAACCGCCGCCTTTCTGAATTGCGGCATTATAGTTCTCTCCCTAAAATAAGCGCCATTTTCTTTAAATCCTCCATCAAGGCGGAGAAATTGGACNNGCTCCATCTGAAAGCGCGTCCTCCGGGTGGCTGTGCACCTCGATGATCAACCCGTCGGCTCCGGCTGCCATGGCGGCCTTCGACAACGCCGGGACTAACCCCCATTTCCCGGCGGCGTGACTGGGATCGACCATAACCGGCAGGTGCGATAACTGTTTCGCGACCGGGATGGCGCTTATATCGAGCGTGCTGCGCGTGGAATCCTCGAACGTTCTTATCCCGCGTTCGCAGAGTATCACGTTCATGTTGCCGCCGCTTGCTATATATTCCGCCGACATCAGCAGGTCCTTTACCGTGGAAGCCATACCGCGTTTGAGCATTACCGGTTTCCTGGTCAAACCCACCTCCTTGAGCAAGTTGAAATTCTGCATGTTGCGGGCGCCTATCTGCAGGATATCGACATATTCAGCCACCAGGCCGACGTCGCGCGTATCCATCACCTCGCTGACGGTTATCATGCCGAGCTCGTCGCCGGCTTTCTTGAGATACTTCAACCCCTCCTCGCCAAGTCCCTGAAAACTGTAAGGGGACGTCCTCGGCTTGAAGGCCCCGCCGCGCAGGACGCTTGCCCCGGCTTTTTTCACTACCACCGCGACTTCATAAAGGGTCTCGTAATTCTCGATGGCGCAGGGACCGGCCATGATCACCATCTTTTTCCCGCCTATCTGCACGCCTCTGCCCACGTCCACCAGCGAGCCGCCCGGGCGGATCTCCCGCGACACGAGTTTATAAGGCGCCAGGACCGGCATGACCTTCTCGACTCCGGGGAACACCTCCAGAGGCGTAACCCTCAAGACGTCTTCCGGGCCGATGACGCCGACGATCGTCCTTTCCGTCCCTTTCGATACATGCGGGGTCAATCCGAGTTTTTCGACCTTTTCCAGTAAATGTCCGATCTGCTCTTCCGTGGCGTCCGGTTTGAATACTATGATCATCTGCTGCCTCCGTAGGTTATTCTTTTATCCCGCGGTCTTCTTACGCCGGCCGGGATAAAACCTTTTTCAGTGCGGTGACGAACTTCTCGTTCTCGCGTCTGGTGCCGACCGTTACCCTGACGAAATTCTTCAGGCCGTATTGTTTCATATCCCTGACTATCACCCCTAATTTAAGTAATTCCCTGAAGACACCCACGCCGTCCCTGCCGGTATCTACCAGAAGAAAATTGGCGGCTGATTGAACGCAGGCAATGCCCAAGCCGCGCAATGCCGCATAGAGATACTCCTTCCCTCGCAGCACTTCCGCCCGTGTCTTCCGCAGGAAATTACGGTCATCAAGCGCCGCGCACGCCGCCGCCTGCGCCAGGGAATTCACGTTAAACGGCTGGCGCACTCTCTCCATAAAAGAAATCAATTCCGGCCTGCCTACGGCGTATCCCAGCCTGAGTCCGGCAAGGCCGTATGCCTTGGAGAAGGTTTTAAACACCAGCACATTGGCTTTTTTTATGTAATTTATCCCGAAGGGGAAGTCATCCGTGTCTATAAAACTGTCGTAAGCTTCGTCAAGCACCACGATCACATTTGCCGGAAGCCCGAAGAGAAATTCTTCCAGCTCGCAACGCGTCACGTAAGTGCCGGTGGGATTGTTCGGATTGGCGATAAAAACGACCTTGGTCTTCCTGTCTATCTTCTTACGCAGCGCCTCCAGGTCGTATTTGAAATAACGCAGCGGGACTTTTACCACCTTTCTGGCATTGACGGAAGAAACTATCCCGTATTCCAGGAAAGTGAGATCGGCGGTAACCACATTCTCGTCGTCCTCCACGAACGTCCTTATCACTATGTCGATCAGTTCGTCGGAGCCGTTGCCGAGAACGAAGTTGTCCGCTCCGAGACGCAATACCTTTGCCAGTTTCTTCTTTAAATAAAACCCCTGGCTGTCCGGGTAACGGTTAAGCCTGGGGAGCGCTTTCTTTATCGCTTCCACCGCTTTCGGCGAAGGGCCCAGCGCGTTCTCATTGGAAGCGAGCTTGACCACTTCTCTCAGGCCTAATTCTCTCTTGGTCTCTTCTATGGGCTTGCCGGAGACGTACGGCGTGACCGCCAATATATTGTTTCTTACCAGCTTTTCCATTTCATCTCCTCGACAACAAGCCGCCGGTGAATCAAACTCCCCGGGCTCCAAGCCCGGGATTTCTGGGCGAAGGGATTAAACCGGATAAGACCCCAGGACCTTCATGAACTTGCACTTATTCTCTAATGCGCGCAGCGCACCGGCCACGTTCTTATCCTCTTTATGACCGCAAAGGTCCATGAAAAAGTAATAATCCCACGCCTTTTTCTTGGAAGGCCTGGATTCTATCCTTGTCAGGTTGACCCCGTATTTCCTGAAAGGCAGCAGCATAGCGTATAACGCGCCTACCCTGTCTTTTATCGAAAACATGATGGATGTCCTGTCCCTGCCGGTGGGCGCCGTTCCGCTCTTTCCTATCACCAGGAACCTGGTGATATTATGCGGCGAG
>DIEK01000001.1 GCA_002418595.1 Candidatus Omnitrophica bacterium UBA5776
TGACGCCTTCCGCCGCTTTGATATTATTGACCGTGGAAGACGATATATCCTTTATATTCACGTCCCCGGCCGTGGAAATTACATTGCTTAGACCGGAATCGCTTATTTCCGATACGGTTATACTCCCGGCTTCGGCGCTTAAATCCGCAAGCGTGGAACCGCTGATATTGTTCAGGCTGACGCCTTCCGCCGCTTTGATATTGTTGACCGTGGAAGACGATACTTCCTCTATATTCACATCTCCCGCCGTGGAAACGATACCTGCCAGATCAGAGCCGGTTACCATATTTATGGTAATACTTCCGACCACAGCCTCTATGCCGCTTATCGCGCTGTCTTCCGAGTCAACTATACGTATATCCGTCCCCGCAGCCAGATCGTAAGCCGTTAAATCCTTGTTGTCCTCTATATGCAGCGTTCCTCCAGCTTTTATCCTGGACAGCTTAACGTTCTCGTTTGAGCCGGCAATTATCAATCCTTTATCCGCCTGGGAATCGGTAATACTCGATCCTTCGCCAAACTCCAGGTTCTCAATCTTTGTTGTCATACCCTCTGTGGTAAGTTCGGTATCTTTCGCCAGGATCAAAGCTTTCTGGGGCGTCCCCAGTTGAATACCTTTGCCTTCGGCATACTGCTGGCCCGGCGCGCCTGCTCCGGCGGCAAAGATGATCATCGGGCCATCGGCTGCTTCCGACCGGACTTCATCAAGGGACGTGATCCTAACGTGTTTCTCCGGAGCGCTGCCAGTAGCTGTGTTGGCGGTATCTCCTATAACAGCGGTAACCCGTGAACCCTCCAGCTCCGCGCCTACGGGATTATCCCGAAAAGCGCTGCTTATCAAACAAAGGGACATTGACTCACAGATATATCTGGGTTCAACGACATTCTCCTGCCCGAGGCCGGCATTACCCTCCTGCAGTTGCGCAAGCAGGAACTGAGCGGGTTTATAGTTTGAAGTGTGCTCCAATGCCAGTGAACATAACTCCAGGGCCTTCTCGGTCTCCCCGATCTTGCTGTATGTTTCTCCTATAAGGGTAATCAAGGAAGCATCCACCAGATTGCTTAAAGGAACGCCTTGTTCCGTATTAAAAGCCAGTTCGAACTCTTTTGCCGCTTCGGTATATTTCTCCGACGCCTTGGCATAATCACCGTTATTCTCCGCGCTCTCCGCTTCCAGGAATTTCTGGTTTCCTATGGACATCGAATATGCCGAATACAACTGCATACTCTCCGTGCTCTTCGTAACCGTCTCGGCTTCAAGCAGTTTCCTTCCTGCGTTCAACCAGGAATATCCTTTATCCCACTCCTGACTGCCGGCTTTGCCGCCGGCAAAGCTCTGCCCTGCCTGCTTTAATACCGCGGAATAAGCCGATTCAGAACCTTTTGTCAGGCCGTCCGCATTATTATCCGTCAGGAAGGCGCTATCTTGAGACTCCCTCCACGTTTTTACTCCGAGGTAATAGAACGCTGCTTCGTATTCCGCTTGTGTGGCGCCTTTACCCAACACATTGCTTATATTTGCGATGGTTTGAGCGGGAATGAATAAAGTCCGACTGTTTGTATCATAAGAAGCGCTAAAGGTATCCCTTGGGGTCACCGAAGAGAAAGAAGAGAAGGAAAAACTTGGTATATTGTTGGTTACAACTATATTGAAAGAAGGGACGGTCGGCGCGGTATTCGAGAAGGCATAATCGAAAGAAGACGAAAAAGCGGAATAAACAAACGAAAAGCTTGTGGAAGGAAGCGTCCACGAACTTCCTGCCGAATAATCAGAAAAAAGACTGCTGAAGCTGCTATAAATGCTGTTTTCCCCGGTAGAACTCAGAGAACTGGACGCGGAACTTAAATAGTAGGGCGAATAGTCGGAATAGCTGCTGACCGAATACCAGGAAGAACCCCCGGAAGGGATGGCACTGCTTGTTCCACTGCTCCTGCCTGTTGAGAAACTACTGCTTCTGGAACCGCCCCAGGATACCCCGCCGTATGACCCGCTGCTGCCTGATGACGCCTGGGCGCTGGCAGCCGCTCCCCAGCTGGCTCCCCACGATATATTGATGCTGCTGCCTTCTTTATTAAGGAAAGCCGCCAATTCCGGCAAAGACCTCGAGATTGCCAATATTTCGCACCCTTTATTAAGGTAAGCGAAAAGAACGGAAGAATCATTGCCGATATCGGCCTTTCCGGCTGTTGTATCAATGACGACTCTCTTACCGGTGTTGGCATCTTTAATTGTCAATAATGCGTGCCCTATATTTCTCGCTTTATCCTTAATTAATACTATTTCAGGAGTAAGGCCGAGGCCGGCGGCGGTTCTAAACAAATAAACGCTTCTATCCAAACAATCGGTAGGAATTCCTAAAGTAGCTACAATAGCCTGCCGCGCTTTTAAACTGTTCAGATCACAGTAAAAACTATCAGAGGTAGATTGATATACGGTTGATTCCATTTTCCGCAATTCATATAGAAATGCGGCCATCTCTTGATACGGTTGATTTTCTGCTGATTTTTCAAATGATACGGTAGGCTGATGGCGGTCTTGCCGGACCGGGTTATCTATGATACGGTTAGTTCCCTGTCCTATGACCCCATTTCCGGTACTTCCCTCCAGCGGGTTCTCTGTGATACGGTTAGAGCCTTCCCCTTGATATGTAGTATCACTCTTGATACGGTTAGAGACAACAACCGCATCATAATTTACTATTGTATTGGTTATTTCGGCGTGGGCAAAAGGAAAGAGAACAGAAGAAAAATTAGTATATATTTCATTAAATGTATCAAATAGACTTTTCTTTACAGGTGTCTGGTTTTCTTGGGATGAAGGAATATTACGGTTGGCGGTAACAGCCGGGGGCAGAATAAAATCCGTTCTGGCGGCCCAGGTAACTTCTGAGAAAGCGAAGATACCGGCGACTGCCAAAGCGACAGCTTTAAGCCAGAGTTTCCCCCTCCAACTACTCATTTCTCCCCCTACACACCCTTGTGACACACCCTTAAAACACCCCTAATTACCAAAAAGACCGAGCTTTTGATGCAAAGCCCGGTCCCTAAAAGAGAAGGTAATCCTTTCTTGGATCCGTGGCTTTCCTATTCTAAGCTTTTAGAATAGACTTACTTAGATGTAAGTTTACTGCAAAACGATTAAAAAATGTTTTGAAAAACTTTCATCTACCTAAATTATAATGTCCGACAGGCACGTTGTCAAGAAAAGAATCTTACTTTTGTTTCGGCTTACACTACAGGCTGGGTATTATTAGGATGACGGTATTTACGCATATATTCACGCATATACTCCCGTCGCTGGGGGGCATGGTTCTTCGCGTATTCACGCAGGTAGTCGCGGTGGGCAAGTCTCCATAATTTAACGTATCTATAGCGGTTTTCCTGCCATACCTGGTCCTGGCCATGACAGCGAAAATAATCCGGATTCCGTTCCCTCCACGCCCGTTCATTCATAAGCTGCCTGAGATGCTGGCACTCCGGAGAAGAACAGGTCTGTTGAGAGCGATTGTATTTACTCGGAGAAAACTCACTATTGCATATTTTACATCTCATAGAAAAAAATATAACACACAAACGGACGGCTGTCAAGACGACCGGGAAGGCCTACCCTTGTTTAATATCGTCAACCGTATCATAAGTATTGTAGAAAAGTCTTGACAAGAATATTTGGGTATAATATACTTTTAATCAAACATATGATATGCTTACAGCGCGCCAAATCAACCGTATCATATCTCAAAATCTTATGCGCCGGAAACCGCTGATACACTTATTGGCGTTTTTTGTTCTGGCCTGCGGACTGCCTGCCGTATTCGGCAATATAGAGCCCAATTCCGCCTATTTGACCCTTCTGCAGGAAAAGATATACTCCCAACTTATTTATCCCCCGAAAGCGGCTGTGCAGAATCTGGAAGGGATCGTCAAGATCAAACTTCTTTTGTCAAATGACGGCAGGATCAAAAACATAGATATTGCCCAATCTTCAGGATATCCTTTACTGGATGCCGCCGCGATCTTAAGCGCGCGCAACGCCAGCCCTTTGCCTATCCCGCAGGGATACAACAACAGCAAAGATCTCCAGGTCATTGTTCCAATAACGTACAAGAATTCTACCGCTGTTCAGGACCTTAGCCGGAATATAAATGTTTCTTCGGAAATCGGTTTACCGCCCGGCCTGCCTTTCAACAGAAACCAAACGGCCCCTGCGCAGCCGCGGGTAAAGCCGCCGTCATCCCTCCCGACAACGAAAACCGCCGGTTCGGCTGCCGGGCCAAAAGCTCTGCAGAAACCTGTGACCCAGGAAACGGAAGACGAAATAAACCGTTTTATGAACATAGCGGTAAAGAACAACGAACCCTCCCAGGTAGCCAGGGAAGAAATAGAATTGGCGCAGATAAAAGTCATGGAGGCGGTAAGGAATATTTATCCTGCCATAAAGATACTCGGATACAATACCACCGGTGAAGTTTATAAAGTGGAATACGAAGAACGGGAAGCCAAAGTTCAGCTCGATCAACCCATATATTACGGTGACCGGCTCAGGAATACCTACCTGCAAGCCAAGACCAACTTGGACATTACCAAGAAAAATTATGACCGCCTGCGCATAGATACGATGAATAAAACGGAGACCGCTTTCTACAACCTCGTGGCGGCAAGAATGAACCTCGCCGCCAAAGACGCCATTAAAGAAGAGGCCAACGAGATAGTGGACCAGGTCCAGAAGCTGTTCGACGCCGGGATGATAATCCCGCTTGAGCTCACCAGCGTCAAGAACTGGTATAACCAGATAATATTCCAGATGAACGGTATCAAGCAGGACTTGTTCATGGCCGAACTGACCTTCAAGCAGGTCCTTAACGCCCAAGACAATCCTTTTATAAGCACCGACGAACTGGAAGCCAAGCGCCTGGATCTCAAACTCGAAGACTGCATTAAAGCCGGTTTACAGCACCGGCCGGAGCTGGCTTTGAGCGATTTAATGATAAAATTCCAGGAATACGGACAGCGCATAGAAAAAGGCAAGAATTCCTTTACCGTTGATCTAAGCGGTTCATACGGTTATTATGAAGGCGCCTACAAAACCGAGCCGATGAGGGACGCGAATAACTGGTATGTGGGGCTTAAAGTCAGTAAACCCTGGGGGGCAAGCACAGTCAACAGCTCGATCACATCCGAATCCAGCCAGCCGAGATTCGGACAGACCTCGCCCACGAAATCCACCACCGGGAACTTCGAGCTCAACGTTATGGATAATATACGGCGCATTTACGACAGGAAAAAGTCGGATATAGACCTTCACCGCTCCATCAGCGATAAAGACCAAACAGTAAAAACCATAACCTTCGAGGTCCAGGACGCTTTCCTTAATTACCAGAAGGCGCTGCTTCAATTGAATGCCACAGAGACGGAGATGGAATTCCGCAGAAAAGAGGCGGAATTGATAAAAATACGCTCCCGGGTCGCCGAAGTGGCCCTTTCCAACTCAATGGAGTCGCTCTACAACCTTTGCGACGCCCAAACCAAGTATTTCCAGGCTCTTGCCAATTATCATATATCCCTGGCTAACTTGAAAAAAGCCTGCGGTTACGGAATAAGGATCTGAGCGCCCTCGCGCTTCGCTCTCTTACCTATATATAGATAACCCTCGCTTGTTCTCCCTTCCTGCGCAAAGAAAAAGCTAACCGATAAACAAAATAGGTTATGAATTTTTAGTTTAAGCATTATTAGGAGACAAACACTTTAACGTTGTTGCTGTAACCTTCTGCCCGTTCAGATATTACGTATAACCTGATTCCTGTAAACTAAAACAATAGCTATCAAAAAGACTTGCAATTCCTGTAGAAATAGTGTATATTTTATGTGTTAGTTAATACTTTTGAAAAGTATTGATTATCCTTCGATATGTCCGGCGTATCCCCTACACCGGACAGTAGCCACGGATCGCAAAGGATAACGTATGAGCAATGCGTTATTCATTGATTTTGTCGTCCGGGTTACCTTGAGAAGGAAAAAGGTAAAACCCGGATTTTTTTGGGGAAAGGTAAAGATATGAACTGCAAAAAGCCATACAGACTGCGGAAAACAGCCTTTTTAGCCTTTTTCTTCGTGGCTTTGACTTCAGTTAACTCCCCTGCCGCCGTAGAAGAATATACTCCCGAATATCTGAACGGCAAAAGCTACTGGGATTATATAAACAAGGTCATCTCATCCGGGTATTCCCCGGAGGTCTTCGTTAAGATAGACCGCCGCAATATGGAACGGGTCGAGAATCAGAAAATCATAGACTCGGTGCTTAGATACGCCACATCGGCGGCGCCGATCTCCAGTTCCGGCGTGGACCTGGCGGAATACCTGCGCCAGGAAGCCTCCGCCAACATAACCAAGGCCGTGGTGGACAACCGCCAGCAGAGGGAAAAGAACGCCGCCGCCCAAGGGGAATTCAATTACATCCCCACCAGCGACGGAGGAACGGATTATTTTACCGACGGTCTGCTGACCACGAGCGTGAACCATGTGAAGATAGACGAGCTCGGAAACCGCAGTCTTAGTTCCATGCGCGACATGAAATACAACGACGACCGCCTTCTGGTAAGCTACAGCGGAGAAAAACTGGACAATCTCGACAATAAAACGACGTTTTCCTGGACCGGCACTTACCTGCCGGGTTCTTTGTTTTACGCCACCGCGGAAACCAACGCCTATAAAAGTTACGCCGCCTACAATATGAAGGAAGTGGATCCGGGCGGGAACACTACGGACACGCAGTGGACGGCCGACAGTTACAACCCGAGCAAGAAACTGGTGCTTTCTTTCAGTCAGAAAACCACGGACAGCGTTTACGGCACGAGCGAATTCACCCGCTCCGACATCGAGTATGCCGGCGGTCAGATAGACCGTCCTTCCTATTATTACGAAGAAGGCGTGGGCACGGACGGACTTTCCTACACCTCGGAACGCAAAGACATACAGTATAACGGGCGCGGACAGGTAACGTATTTCGACGACACCACGAGAGTGGACTACAGCAGTGTGTCTGCGGAACCGGAGGCCGGAGAAGGCAATATCGTCACCACCCATACGACAGCCCGCTTTACTTACCGCGAAGACACCCCGCATCCCTTCGGAGAAGACATCGAACCCATGGCCATGCGCCTCGAATCCAGCAGCCTGACCTCTTCGGTAACCAGGGCCGACGGCTCTTTCCAGAAAGATTACACGACGACACAATACGCGTATGACCGAAACTTGGAGCTTACAGGCGCCTCCAGCACCACCACCTTCAACGGCCAGGCTGCCCAGTGGTATCAATATACCGATTCCGAAGGCAACATCCTGACCAAAAAAGAAGACGGCACCTATTTTTACATCAATGACGACAAAGAGGAGGTCGGCGTAGATGCCGCGCACGTGACCAGCACGCTTAAAGACGGCGACATCTATACCGGAACCAGCAGCACCGAGATGGAAATACTTTACGGCAAACCGATGGCCAAATCCACGACTACCACGACAAAATATACCAATCCCGATGACGGATACAACTACAGAATCCAGACCTCGGCCGTCAGATACAACAACGCCCTTGTGCGCAATCTACAGCGTGTCCTCTCCAGCACGGAAGAAAACACGACTTATCAACCTTATCTTGATCCGGACAAAAAGCACCTGGAAACCACCAACATAGTCACGACCTATACATACGATCCTGACACCGCCAACCTTACCGGGGTCTCGGGCAGCGGCACGAAGACGGGATATTCATATTCAAGCCCCGCAGGCTGGCAGAACCCATACACCAAAAACATAACGAAGGAATACAAGATAATCCTCGGCAAACCGGTAATGACCAAATACACCGAGCCCGAGGAGGAAAAGACTGAATAAATACAGGCATTTTACTTTGAAGGGAGGAACAGATGAAAAAGGCGATTTTACTGACACTCGCAGCGGCGTTCATTCTTCTCGGGGCGGGGACATTCGTGCGCGCGGACGACGACACGAGCATCGTCAACACGAGCATGAAAATGGTGATAGAAGTGGATAACGTTTACAATAAATACGGCGTGCAGATCAGCGGCACGGAAATCACAACCAACACTACAACTACCATCAACAGCAAAAACGAGACGTCCATCACGGTCACTACTCAGACGGTTTCTTCGGAATGGCGCGGAGGCAGCGTGAAGGTTGCCAACATCGAAGGAACATCTCATACCGATGGAACAGACGACTCCTCTTCCGACACCACGTTCACGATAACTTATGAATACACCGACGGCACCGGTAAACTTAAAGGCGCATCCGGAACATCCACCACTACCGGGGATAGCGGCACCGGTGACAACGACGAAAAAATAGGTACGTACAAGACGTCAACTAAAGATACCTATACCATCAAAAACGGCCAGGCCCTGCGCACAAAATCGGAGACTACCGGAGAGAGCTACGGTTCCAACGGCACCAAAAAGGGAGACATAACACAGACATCCACCACCGAATACAAGTTGGTGGCCGGCACATGGCAAGTCAGTAAAGAAACCACGGTCTCGAAGAACACCGGGGTTGACGGCCGTTCTGACAGCATCACCCGGGTCAGGACCTACACGCGTGACGGCAACGGCGTGATAACTAACATTTCCCAAACGGCTACCGGTACCTACATATATGTCCACGGCCTCAGCGGGAAGAAAACCCTCGGATTGAGTAATTATTCTGCGGAATTCGCTTTTGACGAAGAAAGCGGCTGGTACCTGAAAAAAGAACATATTAAATGGGAAGAAGGCGCTGCCGATGAAGGCACTGCCGACGAAGGTGATGCCGCCGCAGAGGCAGAGGGATAAGAATGGTCCGGCTCAAAAAACAGCCTTGTAGCACAGCTAAAGGGGCGGATACCGTGTTTGTGGTGACGAAAAGAGAATCCGGGAAAACGGCTAAACGCGGGATGAAAGAAAAAAACCTCCGCAGCCAGGTGGAGAACATCTGGGCGGAGACTATGAAAAGGCGCGTGAAGCTCTTCAAGGTCACCAGAAACGCGATTATGGAGATGTAACGAACGGCTTGAAACCGGTTATTAAAAGGGAGGGACCAAACACCCCTCCCTTTTTTCTTGCAATACTCCCGGTTTATGTTAAACTAATTCAATAGGTTAAACGGAATTATCCGGTTTTTTACAACCTATGGAAAGGAGCAATATGAAGACTACCGTTTCTTTCTTTTGTTTAATTCTTGCTTCTTCTCTTTTATGCTCTGTTCAGCCCGCGGCCGCTGAAAACAACACCAAACAGCCGGCCGTTGCCGCGCCCGCCCAAGACGTCCAGATCCAGGTAAGCGGAAGAGTGAGCGTAGAAAAAATGCAGAATAATAAAGACCGCATATGGTTTACCGATCTGCAGGGGAAAAGCTACAGGCTTTCCGGAGAGCTTTCCGGAGAACTCAAGGATAAGTTCGCAAAGCTCGGAGGAAACAATCTCTTCTCCCTAAAGATCACTCCCGACGGGAAATACAGTCTTTCCTGCGAGAAGACCCAGACCTATGTCTTCAACGACAAGAATGAAAAAACCCTGCAGGTGGACGCTAAATGCATACGCGCTTATTTCGCCAGGATCGACGCCGTCGTTTCCGCCAAACGCAGCGACAAGCCCGGCCCGGAGCCTATCCGGGATATAGCTGAAGAACGCAATCTGATAACATCTCTATCTTCACAAAAACCGGGAATAATCCCTTTTACTACCGGTGAGATATATGGGAAAATAAGCGAAATAAGCCTCAATTCACCTTTTAAAACTTTGACCGTGATGAACAGGGACTCCTCCGACGCGCTCAAGAAGATCTCCGTGATTATAACCCAGAACACGCGTATCGTCAAAAAGATAGGCGCGGCGGAACCGATCATCCTCCTGCCCAACGCGTTGTCGGTTGGACAGGAAGTTACCGTGGCTTACGCCCGCGACGAACTCAAGAACGAAGCGCTATACATAACCATAACCAAAGAATAACTCCCGAATAAGATAAACGATTGCCGGCCGGGAACCGGCGGCAATCGTTTATAATCACTATTAATTTATGTCCATTTCCAGGCTCGCGATACACCGCCCGGTGACAACCTTGATGGCCTTCCTCGCGTTGATACTGCTTGGATTGATATCCTGGTCCAGGCTGCCGCAGGAGCTTTTCCCCTCAATAGCCTATCCGCAGATAACCGTGGTCACTTCCTACCCTAACGCGGCCCCGGAAGAAATAGAAAATCTCATAACTAAGATAATCGAAGAAAGCGTGGGGACGGTAAACAACGTCAAGCGCATCAGTTCGATCTCGCGCGAAGGTTTATCTTTGGTAATGGTCGAGTTCAACTGGGGCACCAATATGGACTTTGCCGCGTTGAACGTGCGCGAAAAGATAGACCTCATCAAAGAGCGCATCCCGAGAGAATCGCAGGAGCCGGTGGTAATGAAATACAACCCCTTCGACCTGCCGATAATGAACCTGGCGGTAACCGGCCCGTATTCCTCGCTTGAACTGCGCGAAATGAGCCGCAAATACATAAAGGACGGCATCGAGAAGGTCGAAGGAGTGGCCTCGGCCGTCATCACCGGCGGCGACGAACGCGAGATCCTGGTGGAGATAGACCAGCCGAGATTAAGGGTCTCCCAAATATCCATAGTCTCGGTGGTGGACAGCATAAAATCAGCCAACATAAATTACCCTGCCGGCACCCTTAAAGAAAATTTCTACGAATATCTTATCCGCACAATGGGAGAATACCAGAAGGTCTCGGAGATAGCCGAAACCCCCACCGCCCTCGAGGTCCCGGAAGAAACCGCCGAAACCCTGCAGCAGAAGGAGAAACTCGAAAAGAAGGCGCGCAGGCTGGTCTTTCTCAAGGACATAGCAAAAGTAAAAGACAGCATCAGGGAAACATCGAGTATCTCCCGTTATAACGGCAAGGAAAGCATCTCCATCGTCGTCCGCAAACAATCGGGAAGCAACGCCCTGAGAGTCGCCCAGGGCATACGCAGGGAGATAACGAAATTACAGCAGGAAAAACTGCCCCGGGGCGTAAAGATCCAGGTAACCTACGACCAGTCGCAGTTCATAAACGAAGCCGTCTCCAACGTTACCGGTTCGGCCCTACAGGGGGCATTACTGGCTTTCCTGGTTCTGCTTTTCTTCCTGCGGGAGATAAAGTCTTCGCTGGTCATCACCTTCTCCATCCCCATTTCCATCATGACCACCCTGTTTCTTATGTATTGTTTCAAGATAAACATGAATATGATGTCCTTAGGCGGACTGGCGCTCGGCATAGGCATGCTGGTGGATAACTCCATCGTGGTCATCGAGAACATCTTCCGGCACCGGCAGATGAACAAGACGTTCAAAGAAGCCTGCGTGGACGCCTCGGAAGAGATGCTCGCGCCTATAATGGGGTCCACGTTGACGACCGTTGCGGTCTTCCTTCCTTTCGCCTTCGTCTCCGGTATCGCCGGACAGATTTTCAAACAATTATCCCTGACCATCACCTTCGCCTTGACGGCTTCCATCCTGGTGGCCATAACCCTGGTCCCGGTTCTCATCTCCTTTTCCATCTGGGGAAGGGACAACCGGGCCGCGGCAGAACCCCGACAGAGGAATATCCCGGTTTTCGACAAGCTGGAGGAAGTGATCGTCTGGGGAATAGACCGCAAGGAAAAAGTGGTGGCGCTGGCCGGCATCCTGTTCGTCCTAAGCCTCGGGATACTCGCTATCCAGGAGAAACAGTTCATGCCGAAAGTGGACCAGAGACAATTCATCATCAAGATCGATATGCCTCCCGGGACAACGCTGAAAGCCACCGACGTGATAGTGCACAGGTTCGAATCCGCCTTACTCGGATTCAAGGAAACACAGGGCGTCACAGTCAACATCGGCTCAAGCGAGGACAGGAATTCCCTGGAAGAGACGGCGGTGCAGACCCTCGGCAGCCATCAGGCGCAGATACTCGTCAATCTCAAGAAGAAAGCCAGGACGCTCCCTTTCCTTGCTTCCGGCATACGTTCCACTGACGAAATAATCCAGCAGTTGAAGAATACCGCCGAAAAAGGCGGCCTTGAAGGCGCTTCGGTGGAATACGTCGCGCAGGAGACGTCTCTCGGCTCGGCGGTGGAACAGGGAGCGCCTATCGCGATAGAGATAAAGGGCCCGCAGATATACCGTCTTACCGATATCGCCGCCGGACTGCAGTCCGAACTGCGCAAGATAAAAGGTATCTATGGCATAAAAAACAGCATGCCCGCCGCGAGCCCGGAAACAAAACTGCATATTTTGAAAGACAAGGCGTCTTTATACGGCCTTTCCGTGCGCGACATAGCGGTTACCGCGCAGGTGGCCTTGAAGGGCTATATCGCTACGAAATTCAAGGATAAAACCAATCAGGAGGATATCGACATCCGTATCCGCCTGCGTCACGAGGACCGGAGCGAATTAAGCAACCTGCGCCGCATCCTCATCCATTCCCCGCTGGGATTCGACATCTCCATGTCCGACGTGGCTTATCTGACCAAAGGAACCGGGCCCACGGAGATCAAACGCATCGACCAGCAGAGAAGCATCGTCATCAGCGCAAATGTTTATAAACGGGGGATCGGGGAGGTCAACCGCGCCATAGCCAAGATCATAGCGGCAAGAACGGCTTCCCTCCCCAAGGAATACGCTATCGAGCTGGCCGGCGAACAGCAAAAAATGCAGGAGTCGTTCCAGAGCCTGGCCTTCGCCCTTATACTGGCGATCACCCTCGTGTATATGATCATGGCCGCCGAATTCGAGTCGCTCTGGCAGCCGCTGTTGATAATGTTCACCGTCCCGCTTTCGCTTATAGGCGTGGCTTTCTTCCTTTTCATAACCAATACCCCCTTGAGCGTGGTCGCTTACCTGGGCATCATTATGCTGGGCGGCATCGCCGTAAATAACGGTATAGTGCTCATTGAATTCATTAACGATCAGTATAAACAGGGGTATTCTCCTTACAACTGCGTCATAGAGGCCAGTAAGACCAGGATGCGCCCGATCCTGATGACTTCTTTAACTACTATCCTCGGCCTTCTGCCTCTGGCGCTCGGCATCGGCGAAGGCGCGGAATTACAGGCCCCTATGGCCCTGACCGTAATGGGAGGGCTGCTTTCCGCCACTTTTCTTACCCTGGTGGTTATCCCTTCGATATTCCTGATAGTCATGGAAAGGATGTCCGGTATGCCGGCCGGGCGGACCGGCCCGGCGCCGGTAAAAGACGAACCGCTTATCAGCCCGGAACTGGAGGCGCTATTGAAAGCCAGAGAAGAACATAAAGAGCAAACTCCTTTACCGCAGGCCGCTTGCCCGCCGGAAGAACAGCCGTCATCCGGGCAGGCACAGCGCCCGGTGATCAACGACTCGAAAAAACGGATACCTTTCGAGGAGGTGCCGGTGCCGGCAGCGCACCGCCTGCCCCCGATTACCCCGTCCACAGCTTATCAACCCGACAAGCCTTCTTCCGAAGCCGCGCCGGCGCAGGGTCAACCCGGCGGACAGGGGATTTTGCCGGCGGCCCCCTCTTTCTCAAAAGAGAATGCCGGGATAAGTCCTATACTTCCAAGAAATGAATCGGTAAAACCTCCGCAGGAAAACAAGGAAATCCCGTCCAAAACACCTGCGGACAATACGCCTGTCCTACAAACGGAAAAGAAATCCCCGCCGGAGCAGATAAAAGAAGAGAAGAAAGACCAGGCTAAGCCTTTCCCGGTATCCAAGCCTGAACTGCCGCCGGAAGAAAAAACGCCCCCCCTTCCCCGGCCTGCGTTCGTAAAACAAGAACCTCCCCGGGAGGCCAAGGTAGAAACTCCGCCGCCCCCGGTTATGGAGTATAATATAAACCCGCGCCAGAAAGACCTTCTGGAAAGATTGAAGAACATAAAGAAAATAACGCGTAAAGAATACGCTGAGATGTTCAACGTTTCCATCCCTACCGCGGCGCGTGATTTGAAGGAATTGATGGATAAACAATTGCTGAAGGCCGAAGGGCCGCTCGGGCCGGANNGTACGAACCGGTATAACCGCCGGTAAATTGCGTTACGGAGACAACGCTACGCCTCCGGCAGAATTACGTCTTCCCTCCGTCCGGCATCGATACGACGGGAACGCTTGGGCTCCCGCAACAAACATTATCACTGGATAAGAACGGGCTTAGAATGAGTTTACCGGGGTTCTCGGTCAACAGGCCGACCTTCATATCGATGCTTTTCGCCGGCATCATCATAATCGGGGTGATCGCCCTGAAGATGCTGCCGGTGGAGATGATGCCGAACATAAGTTACGGCGATATCACCATAAACATAGACGTGCGCGGCGGCATCCCCGCTTCCGAGATAGAGAACCGCATCTCCAAACCGGTGGAAGAAGCGGTCAGCTCCGCTTCCCATCTAAGGAACATCCTCTCCATATCCAAAGAAGGCAACGCCACCATTATCCTGGAATTCGAGCCCGGCACGGAAATGAATTTCGCCGCCTTGGAAGTGCGCGAGAAATTCAACCGTATCCGCAACAAACTCCCCAGAGAGATAGAAAAACCAGTCATAGCCAAATATGAATATATGGACGTGCCGATAATGATATTGGCCGTTACCAGCGACCGCCGTTCCCCGGAACAACTGCGCAAAATAGTAGATGAGCGGATAAAAGACCGCATTCAAAGGATAGAAGGTATAGCCAGGGCTGAAGTGGTCGGCGGCCGCGAAGGCAAGATCATAATCGAGATAGACCAGTACCGCCTTCAGGCATACCAGCTTTCCATAAATAAAGTGGTGGACATCATAAACCTTAACAATTCAAACCTCCTGGCCGGAGAAATTAAAAGGGCCAAGGACAAATATCTGGTAAGGACCATCGGCGAGCTGGAAAGTCTGGAGGATATCGCCAACCTGGCGGTGGCGACAACTAAAGAAGGCTCGGTGGTCCGCCTGAAAGATATAGCAAGCATCAAGGATTCTTATCTTGAACCCACCGCCTTTGCCAGGCTGAACGCCCAGCCGGTAATCTCCATTTATATCCAGAAAGAGTCGCTGGCAAACACGGTGCAGATATCCAAGGACGTGAACAAGGAAATAGAAAACCTGAAACGCAGCCTGGAGAGCGATATAAAGCTTTCCCTGATCTCCAACCAGGCGGATATAATCCAGCAGGCCGTCAATCAGGTAAATTCCTCCCTGCTCACCGGGGCCCTGCTGGCGAGCTTGATACTCTTCATCTTTCTCTGGGATATCAGGCTTGTATTCATCATTAGCTCAAGCATCCCTCTCTCCGTGATACTCACCTTCTGCCTGATGTATTTCTCCAAGCTGACCCTTAACGTAATGACCTTGAGCGGCCTGGCGCTCGGCGTAGGCATGCTGGTGGACAACGCCATCGTGGTTCTCGACAACACCTTCAAGAAACGCGACGATTTTCTGGCGCAACCGGGCAGGTTCCCGGAAGATATGCCGATGAAGGAGATACAGAAGAGGCTGGCGGTGGAGGCCAGCGAAGAGATGTTCCTGGCGATAGTGGCCTCCACTTTTACCACCATCGTGGTCTTCCTTCCCCTGTTTTTTATCAATCCGGAGATCAAGCTCCTTTACAGCGGCATCGCCCTGACTATTACCTATTCCCTGCTGGCATCCCTGTTCACGGCAATAACCCTGATCCCCCTGCTGGCGTCGCGGTTGAAGTTGAAAGACCCGCGCCTGCCGCCGCCGCCGGTCCCGGAAGAATCTTTGTCGAAAGATACCGTGACGGCGGGAACGGAAAAAGAAAAAATAAAAGAACCCGGAGGAGGGTTTCTGGAGAAACTATACAAGATATTCATCGCCCTGGTGCTGTTTCTGCGATATCTGGTGGTCTTCCTGGTGGTAGTGGCACTGCTGCGCGTAGTGCAGGAGGCTTCCAAGCTGGAGCAGGAATTCATCGGCATCGCCGAACAGAATAAATTCACCATCTTCGTGGAGATGCCCACCGGGACGAAGATCGAAATAACCGACAAGATAATCGCAGGCATAGAATCGTTCGTGGCGAGAATGCCGGAAGTCAAGAACGCTACCTCCAAGGTAGAGCCCTGGTCCGGAAAGATATTCGTGGAACTTAAACCGCTGGCGGAACGCAAGAAATCAACAGGCGAATTCATGAACACGCTGCGCCCCTACACGGACAAGTTCTACCAGAGCCACCGGGCGTTCGTCTATTACGAGGAACCGCAGGAGGTCGGCACCAAGGAAATCCTGCTGGAACTCTACGGTCACGACTACGAGGTGCTGAAAAGCCTTGCCATCCAGGTGGCCCAGCGCCTGCAGACCATACCGAAATTCACCGATACAAAGATCCGCATGCGCGAGGGCCGCCCGGAGATACAACTTATCCTCGACAAGCGCGAAGCCGCGATGTTCGGACTTACCGCAGAGGACGTGTCTCTGGCGCTGCACACCCATATGCGGGGGCTGGTGGCCACGCGTTTTCGCGGCAACCGGGAATCGTTGATAAAAACCCAGGACCCCAACTTCAACCCGCGATGGCATTTCAACGGCAGCCCCGCCTTGCACAACGGGACTTCCCGGGACGGCGCTGAAAAGGCGGAGGAAACGGAGACGATCGTCCGCATCGGAGAGGAATTCCGCCACACGCGAGATGACCTGCGCAGGATAACTCTGGTGACTCCTTATGGAGATATGGTTTTTCTGAACCAGTTGACGGCGTTTAAGGATGAATACGGCCCGAGCGAAGTGTGGAGAAAGAACAAGTCCCGAATGGTCCAGGTAAGCGCCAATACAGGCGGCGTCGCGCTGGGAACGGCGGCCATTAAAGTGAAAGAGGCGATCAAGGATCTCAAATTCCCGAAAGATTATTTTTGGCAATTCGGCGGTAATTATGATAAAATGATACAAAATCAGAAGGAACTTTACTGGGCGTTGATAATCAGCCTGGTGCTGGTCTATATGATACTCGCGGGGCTCTTTGAATCGCTTACGGAACCTTTCATTATTTTATGCACGGTGCCGATGGCGGCGATAGGCGCAGTCACGGCGCTGAGGCTGACCGATAAACCTGTGGGAACCGGGGTGCTTATCGGGGCAATAATGCTCGGCGGGATAGTCGTCAACAACGCGATCATACTTATAGACCGCATAAATTTCCTGAGGAATAACTTTAAAGACAAGTATTCCCAGCGGGGCGGCGCCAAGAAAGCGGTGATAGACGCATCCTTCGACAGGCTCAGGCCGATCATGATGACATCCTTAACCACTATACTGGGGCTCATCCCGATGGCCCTGGATAAAAGCGAATCGGCTAACTTGTGGTCGCCTCTTGCGATAACCGTTATCGGAGGGCTTTCGGTCGCGACCTTTCTCACTCTTTTCGTAATACCTTGTGTTTATCTTGTTTTCCGGGATTTCTGGCTGGTTAAACGATAGGAGGGGCAAATAAATATGGGCTCTAAATTATTGAAACTTCTGCTTATCCTGGTATTGGCCTTTGTAATGTGGGGAGTCTATCAGACAGGCATCAAGCTTTCCACGCAAAAGGCCCCTTTCATGCAGGATATGATAAGCAAGGTGAAGAAAGAACCCCCTCCGTCCCAAAAGCAGAGCGCGGCAACACCGGTCCGGCAGGAAGAACCGCCCGCGCAGCAGCAGTCGCCGTCCGAACCCGCGCCTATCATGGTGCGGGTGTTCAAGATGAAACCCACCGATTTCCACGATTTTCTCCCGGTAATGGGCACGGTAAAAGGCAAAACGGAAATTGAACTGAAATTCGAAATTCCGGGTGTGATCAAAAAAATCTATTTCAAAGAAGGCGAAAAAGTGAGAAAAAGCGCGCTGATCGCCTATCTGGTCCCGGATGACGCTAAACTGAAGCTGAAATACGCGAGGAACAAGTTCATATCGGCCCAGGCGGCATACGAATCCTCCCTGAAGAAATACGAGATAAACCAGAAGCTGTTCGAGGTCGGGGCGATCATCAAATCCAAAATGGAAGAAGCCGAACTTGATGCGAGAAGCGCCAAGGCCCAGGTGGATACGGCTAAAGCCGAAGAAGACCTGGCAAAGAACGATTTTCGCAAAGTCTTCATCTACTCCACAAAAGACGGGGTCATGGGGCCGAGAGAAGCCGAGGAAGGGGAATTCGTGACTTCCCAGGATAAAATGGGCACGCTGTTCGAAATCAGTGAAGTTTACATTGAAGTAGGTATCGTCGAAAGAGACATAAACAAGGTCCGGCTCGGGCAGAAAGCCAGCATATACGTTGACGCTTACCCTACCAGGGTGTTCGAGGGAACGGTGGACAGCGTCTATCCCATCATAGAGGGAAAAAGCAGGACGCTCACCGCCAAGATCAAGGTGGACAACAAAGAAGGACTGCTTATGCCGGGTATGTTCAGCAGGGCGGAAATAAGCATAGCGGACCTGAAACAAGTTTTGATAATCCCTACTTCCAGCATCATGCAGGCCGGCGGCGGGAAAATACTGGTGCCGGTCGTCCCCAAGACGACGTTGAGGACCGGAGAAGACGGCATACAGACCGGAACCGTTCAGATACGCAGGGTCGTGCAAGGATATGCCACGAACGACTATGTGCAGGTGGCGCAGGGGCTGGGAGAAGACGATCTGATCATCATAGAAACGCAGGGCGAATTGAAGGATAACGCCAAGGTCAAGATCGTGGGGACGGAAGAGTTGGGACTTTAACCCGCGGTTTGCGCAGAATGGGGTATTCCGGCAGTGCCTTACTTGATCCTGCCTTCGTGGATCTCTATGCCGGCATTGTTCTTCAGATCCTGCAAAAGTTTCTTTATCCTGTCCTGCTTCTTTTTCTGCAGCAGAACGGCTTTTATTTCATCCTGCATCTCTTCAAAAGGCCGCCCCCGGAACCTGCGTATTGCCTCTATCCTCACTATATAGAATCCTTCGGGGCAGGAGAACACACTGCTGATCTCTCCTTCATGCAGTCCCGGGGCGAATACCGCCTTGTCGAACTCCGGGGAACGTTTACCGCGCTTTAAAAACCCCGCGTCACCGCCTTTATCGCGGCTTTCCGTTCTGGAATATGCCTCGGCCAGCAAAGCAAAATCTTCCCCCTGAAGAAGGCGGATCAAGATACCCTGCGCCTCTTTCTCAGTAGGCAGCAATATCTCCCGGACATGACGTTCTTCCAGCTCCGCCAGTCTGGCTTTATACCCGCGGTAGTATTCTTCGGCTTCTTCCCCGCTTGTCTCCGAGCCGAACGTCTCCTGTTCTAAAAGCAACAGGGCCAGAATCTCCTGCCTGGTCTTTTCCATCAGCCGCTTGAATTCTTCCTCTCCCTCCAGGCCGCGCCGCTGAGCCTCCTGGGAAATAAGCAGGCGCTGGATAATCTCTTCTTTCAAATAGTCGGTCTTGGCGGAAAGAGAATCAATTCTTCTCCGGTCTCCTTCCGGGAAGGCGGAGTTATAATATTTCACTTCGAAATCCAGATCATTATCGGTTATGACCGTGCCGTTCACCGAAGCGACGGCGTTGGCGGGAGTGCCGGGTACAGGCTCTTTGCGGGAAGAACAGCCGGCCATAAAGATTACCGCCGCCGCCAAACAAGCCGGCATTGACAGGAGGCGGAGCAGATTATTCAAGATACGTGTATATCTTGCCTTTATAATTGCGCAGGACATATTTTCCCCTTGCCTGCGAAAGTATGTAGCTCGGGCTTACCGGTATCTTGCCGCCGCCCCCCGGGCCGTCTATCACATAGGTAGGGACGGCATACCCGGAAGTATGCCCGCGCAGTTTCTCCATTATGTTTATACCGGCGGCCACGGGAGTGCGAAAATGCTGGGTGCCCCTGACCGGATCGCACTGGTAAATATAATAAGGCCTCACCCTTATCTGCAGCAACTCGTGCATCAGGCGTTTCATGATGTAAGGCCTGTCGTTTATTCCTTTCAAAAGGACGCTCTGGCTGCCGAGCGGGATGCCGGAATCGGCAAGCATTTCACAGGCGATACGGCACCTCTTGGTTATCTCCTTGGGGTGATTGAAATGTATGCTCATCCATAACGGATTGTATTTCTTGAGTATCCCCGCGAGCTTGGCTGTAATACGCTGGGGAAGGGTTACCGGGACGCGGCTTCCGATACGAAGGAACTCCACGTGTGATATCGCGCGGATCTTCTTGAGGAGGTCCTCTATCTGCTCGTCTTCCATGGTCAACGGATCTCCGCCGGAAATCAGGACGTCCCTTATCTTACGATTGGACTTTATGTATTCAACCGCCGCGTCGAACTTCCCCGCCCCGCAGGCGCCTTCTTTATCCTGCGCGCAGTCATGCTCTCCCACCAGCCTGCGCCTGGTGCAATGACGGCAATACATCGCGCAATGATCGGTGGCCAGCAGCAAAACCCTGTCCGGATACCTGTGCACCAGATGCGGCGCAGGAGAATCCCTGTCTTCCGCGCACGGATCGACCATCTCATGCGGCCCCACGGAATACTCTTGTGCCACAGGAACGGCCTGCCTGCGCAGCGGACAGGCGGGATCCTCCGGGTCCATCAAGGAGGCCCAGTACGGGGTGATAGCCATGGAAAGCCTGCCGTTGGCCTTGCGGATAGCTTCTTCTTCCTCTCCGCTCAATTTGATTATCTGCGCGAGTTCCTCCCGGGAGCGCACGCGTTTTCTCATCTGCCAATGCCAGTCCTCCCAATCAAGAGGGTTGACATCCTTGAAAAGCGGTATCTGCTGGTAATCCCTAGGCCTTCTCAGAGAACGTATCTGCGGTTCCGGCTGATTCTTTTGCTGCTCTGCCAGTATGATATTCTCCAATTTACCCTCTCCTCCTTTTAAAGGCGCCCAGTAAGATCGTTTCTATCAGGTCTTCATACTGCATCCCTGCCGCGTATGCCATAATGGGAAAGTTAGAATCTTTAGGGTTCAATCCCGGCAATGGGTTGATCTCCAGGACATAAGGCACGCCTTCTTCGTTCAACCGGATATCGGTGCGCGATATGTCGAAACATCCCACCGCGCGGTGGGTCTTTAGAGCGGTCTCCTTCACCAGGCCGTCGGTGTTCTTATCGAGCCGCGCCGGGCAGTAAAAATGCGGCACGAGTCCCATCTCCTTGTTCCCCTGGAATTCCTTCATCTTCCATGAATAGAAATACTCGCCGCTCCCGGAGCAATCGGAGAAATCTATTTCGAGTATCGGCAGAATTATGGTGCTTCCGTTCTCCAGGACTCCCACGGTCAGTTCCTTGCCGTTGATGAACTCCTCGGCCAGGATGGCCTGATTGTATATCTTCATCAGGTCACGAACCCTGGAATATAACTCCTCCGTGTCGCGCACGACATTGGAAGACAATATCCCTTTTGCAGACCCTTCGAAATTAGGTTTAACGATCAAGGGGAATTTGAGTGTCCCGTCGATCTTCTCGCTGCCGCGGGAGAAAAGCTGCGAACGCGGAGTGGGAATACCCTCCGCCTTCAGTATCTTCTTGGTCGCCGATTTATTCAACGCCAGGGCGAGCGCGAAGGTGTTGGATCCGGTATAAGGGATTTTGAGATAATCCAGGATTGCGGGTATTTGCGATTCGCGGTATTTGCCGGCGCGGCCTTCGGCGATATTGAAGACCATATCTACGCGGTTTTTCCTGAAATACGATACGATGTCGGGATTTCCGGCTTCCACCGGCAGGACATTATGCCCTTTCTTGCGCAGGGCGGAAGTAATGGCGTCTATGGTTTCCTGCGAGTCGAACTCGGAGAAATAGTCCGGGGGTTTCGATTCATCCTTCTCTTTCAGGTTATAGGTCAAGGCGATATCCATACTTACTCCAGTCCGTACCTTTTCAGTGCCGCGCGGAGAATATTCCCCACGATCTGTTCGTAAGAGATCCCGCCGGCCTCCGCCACCAGAGGGAAGACGTCGGCGGTCGACAACGAAGGCAGCGGGTTTATCTCCAGCACATACGGCCTGCCTTCCGGGTCAACCCTGAAATCCACCCTGCCGAAATCGCGGCAGTCTACCGCGAGGTAAGTTTTCAACGCCAGCTCGCCCAGGGTTTTTTCCAGCTCACGGCTGATGCGCGCCGGACAGATGTATTCTATCCTGTCGGAAGCGATACTGCTGAACGTATAGAATTTATCGTTAAGCTTCACCTTGCCGTCTATCTTCACCTGAACGGCCGGCATCACCTCGACCGGGTCGTTACCGACGATTGCCACGGTAAATTCCCGTCCGGCAACGAATTCTTCCACCAAGGCAGGCTGATGGTATGCGTTCAGGATATACTCCGCCTGTTTCTTAAGCTCTTCCGGAGTCTCCACCCGCGAACTCTCGCTCAAACCCTTAGAAGACCCTTCAAACCTCGGTTTCACGATCAAGGGAAACCGCAGGCGGCCGGTCTCCAGCATGGAAGAGGCGTCCTTGATCTCTATCGAATTGGGGGTCGGGATACCGTCGGCCTGGAATATCTTCTTGGCCATTACCTTGTCAAGAGTAAGCCCAAGCGTCAGCGCGTCGGCGCCCACATAAGGGATACCCGACATCTCCAAAAGCATCGGCACCTGCGATTCCCTGTTTCTCCCCTCCGTGCCTTCGGAGATATTGAAAACTATATCGACGTCGAGATTGTTCATCCTTTCCAAAAGGGACGATACGTTGCCGATCTTCTCCACCTTATATCCCTGGGACTCGATGGCGTCCACCAGCACGTCTATGGTTGACGGATGATCGAATTCCGCGTTGGCGTCGGGAGGATCCCCTTCCCTGAATTCGTAATCTGTTTTTAGATCGTACGTCAGTCCTACTCTTTTCATTCTGCCCCTCGAAATCCTTCCGTTTCCCGTCGAAAAACAACGCAACAGATATAAAAAATAAGGGCTCCTTCTTTACAAGAGCCCTTAAGAAATCTATTTCTGTTTTTCCCGGTAATCCTCCGCTTTGGAATTAATAATTGTTGTTATTTTTTTAACACAAGCGGGGGTGATTGTCAAGTAAAAAAAGCCCTGCCGCCGGTTATAAGCGGCCGGCTTTCAAGGCGATTATGCCCCTGATGCCTTCCGTGTAAACGCCTAAGGAAACGGTCGCTTCCCGGCTGTAATCCGGCGGGACTGAAGCGCGCAGCGGTAAGGCGGAACGTATCGCTGTTTCCAGGGAAACGCCGTTCAGGACAACGGCTCCTTGCCCCCGGAACGCGGAGGCCGCCTCTTCCAGCCCCGGCGAGGGATAATACAGGACCTGCTTCCCGGCAGACAGGGCCTCCTGCAGGGCGAGTCCAAACGGTTCGTTCCTCAATATCGGAAACACGCAAATATCGCATAGCGCCAACAGCTTGTCCATGTCATTACGGAAACCGAGCATCCTGACGCGTTCTTGCAGCCCTTCCTTCGTTATGACTTCCCGTATCGCTCTTTTATAAGACAGGCTCTTTGGGTCCCCGAAGGAACAATCCCCCGCCAGCAGGACCGTGACCTCATAACGCTTTAATACCGGGGAGAAATCGCGTAGAAATTCCATCTGCCCTTTGAAAGGATGTATTCTGGAAGGCAGCAATATGACCGCCGTATGCCGGGGGATAGACAATTCCCTGCGCAACATCCCGTCTTCCTCCGTCAGGCGAGGAGAGAATGGCAGCGGCTCGCGGATAACCGTCACTTTATCCCCTGCCCCCGGACACCTTACCCCGAACATCTCTTTCCGAATGTTCTCCGACATGCAGATTATCCTGCCGGGCAATACCAATGCCAGCCCGGCGAGTAAGCGGTTGAGAAAAGAAAACGGGGAATATTCCCTGAACATCCAGATATGCTTTTTCCCGCACAGGCACGCTGCCGGAAGCGGCGGCAGAAGCAAAAGGCTGTTTGAGACTATTCCTGCATAGCCGCCGAGGACCGCGTAAAGCATGATGTAAAACGTATTGAACGCCGAAAGCAGAAGATATCCGGCCGCGCGCGCCGGCGAGCAATGCGAGGAAAGTACCGCCAGCCTGTGCAGTTTGACGCGGTACCCGCGTTTACGCAGTAAATCCGCCAGCGGGCCATCCCCGGGCAGGAATACCGTGATCTCATACAGCCCGTCCAGGGCGGAGCAGAGATTGATCAACGCTTTTTCCGCGCCGTATATGAAAGCGCAGGAACCGAAGATCAGCAATCTGGGAGAGGAAGGCATATTTTTAACACTTTGACACGCATGCGCTTTTGTCTTAAAATTATAGCATAATGTTCACGCCGCTTCTAATATTAATCTTTTTGCGCCCCTTCATTTCCCCTGAAGCCTTTCCGACGGCCGGAGCCGTTTATTTAAATCTGCTTCTGGCCTGTTTATGCGCGCTGTTGTGCCTCTTTTTGCTGGACAAAAGGAGACGCGGCAAGGCGGAAACGGCATCCTTACTGCCGGCAGCCCTCTTTATAATCGCAATACTACCCTCGGCCTTTCACGGAAACGCGGACGGAGCCGCGCTGTTGATAAACCAACTGGCGGGATTTTCCGCTTGCCTGCTCGTCTCCCGGATGGATAAGGAACGGACATCGCGGATAATAGGCGCTATCACGGCGGCCGGAGCGGGAATAGCGGTCATCGCCCTTTATCAGTACTTTTACGGATTCGGCCACCTGGCGGAATACATGGCGAAGAACGAAATGTCCGGCGGCATCGCAAGCGATTATCTGGGGTCAAAACGGGTATTCGCCCCTTTCGTAACGTCCAACGCGCTGGCCGGATTCCTGGCCATGGTCATACCTCTGCGAATGGCCGGCAGAAAAACGGTGCTGTCTTCTTTACTACTGATCGTCCCGGCCTTCCTGCTGGCGAAATCCCTGGGGGCGACGGCCGCGCTCTTCTGCGGGACGTTGCTTTTTCTCTCTCTTTCAAGGAACAAGTTCAAGAAAGCGGCCCTGGCCGTTCTGCTGCTTGCCGGGGTCTTTATAGCGGCTGTTTTCGTCTTACGTTCTACGGGGAGCCAATCCCCGGTTTTCTCCCTGCATTCGCGTCTCGTTTACTGGAGAGAAATCGCGCTGGCCATCAAAAATTCGCCCGTATGCGGGAACGGAACGGGCAACTGCGCCGGCTCGGCCTCTTCTTTCGCCCACAATCTTTTTCTTCAGCTCTGGTGCGAGCTCGGCATCCCGGGAACAGCCGCGTTCGCCTGGTTCATTCTCTCTACGGCATGGAAGGCATGCGCGCATATACGCCGCAGCGGGGACGATAATTATCTTCTGGTATTCTGCGCCTGGACGGTATTTCTAGTCCACAACATGGCCGACTTCACTTTCTTCCTTCCGCAGATATCATTCATCTGGTGGCTAACCGGCGGGATGCTCATTTCAAAGCCTGATCTAACGGAAGTCCCCGCTCCTTCTTCTCCTTAAGCAGTTTCCCGGACAAGAGAACGAACACCGCCAGGGCGATACCAAACACAACAAACCCTGCGGTGAAGCTCCTGCGTAAGAGAAAGCTGCCGACCAGCACCCCCGCCCCGCCGGAAAGGAACCGCAAACTGCTGTTAAGGCTCGCCGCTTCATTCAACACCGATGACGGCAAGTCGGCCAGCAACGTGGAGACCCCGGCATGATTGAAGGCCCAGCCAAACCCCCAGATGAACATGCTTACGCTTAGCAGCCAGGTGCCAGGGCGCAGAACGAGAAGGAACAGCCCGACGGTCATCAATAATACGCCCGTCCCGGCCGCCTTTCGTCTGCCGGCATGATCGGCGAACCTGCCCCCGGCAGCCTCTCCCGGAATGCCGCTTATACCGCTCAATGTCATCAGGGAGCTTATCTCCAGCTGTCCCCGGTTTAAGACGCTGGAGAAGTAAACGCCCAGCCACTGCTGGACTCCGTGATAGAGCAGGCTGATCGCCGCAATATACAGACAGACGCCGGCAACTCTCCTGTATTTCAGCGCCGTAACATACTGCATTCGGAAACGCTCCCTGTCCGGGAACTCTTCCGGCAGCGAAAAATAGAGCGGGAATAACAGTATGAACCCGGCGGCGGCGGGAATAAAGAAGACCCACCGCCAGGGCAGGACGCCGCTCAAAAACACGCCTATCATCGATGAAACAAAAGTGCTGCTGAAAAAAAGGCCTATGTACCCTCCTCTTTTCTCCTTGGGGACGCGGCGGGAGATCATGATTATGGCCAGCGGCGTTACGGAAGCCCCGGTAACGCCGGCCAGGACGCGGCAGAGACATAACTGGCCAAAAGAAAAACTCAACGCCGCCGCCAGGTTGACGCAGGAGAAAACCGATAGACAGGCGAGTTCGATCTTTTTCGTGCCGTAAGCCCTTACCAGGGGACCGTAAAACAACGCGGAGAGACCGTAAGGCAGCATATACAGCCAGATAATCTTTCCCGCCGCGAACTGAGGGATGGAAAAAGCTGATGCGATGGAGGGGACCAAAGCGGCGGAGGCGGCCACATTGAAAGAGAGGACCGCGCCTCCGGCGCAGAGGATAAAAAAAAGCTTCTTGCTCACTTAGCGGATTCTGCTTCGATCACCCGTTTGAATATCCGCAGATTATCTCTGGAATGGGTATTGATGAAACCTTCCACCTGGCTGTCGCCGAACTTAGCTGAAGGATCCATTTCGAAATGCTGTATCCAGCTCAACTCGATTCCCTGCGGTTTGCGGGTATACAACCAGATGATCTTCATGTATTTAAAAGGGAACAGCGGTTCCTGCCGCTCGGCGTAAGCGAACCCCTGCTTTTTCATAAGCAGACGCCGGGAGACCCAGCTCTTGCCTTCGTCATCGGTCAGCCGGAAAGTTATCTTATTGCCTTCCCTGTTTATTATCTCCGCCCCGGTGTATTCTCCGCCGAACAGCTCCGTCCAGCGAGGGATATCGTTGGAGATATCGAACACCTTCTCGTACGGCGCTTCGATGATTATGGAATTTACCGTATGCCCCATTTAAAACCTCCTCAATGAGCGCATAACTTATGGAGCGCCTGTAAAGGCGCGAACATAAGTTATTTGCGCGAATTGATCCCGAGAGCTGCAAGTAAATCTCCCTATAGAGATTTACGCAGCGTTTGCGAACGGGACAATGAGCTTCTTCACATCCTGAGCAACTTCCACGCAGAGCAATGAGCGCATAACTTATGGAGCGCCTGTAAGGCGCGAACATAAGTTATTTGCGCGAATTGATCCCGAGAGCTGCAAGTAAATCTCCCATAGAGATTTACGCAGCGTTTGCGAACGGGACAATGAGCTTCTTCACATCCTGAGCAACTTCTACGCAGAGCAATGAGCGCATAACTTATGGAGCGCTTGTAAGGCGCGAACATAAGTTATTTGCGCGAATTGATCCCGAGAGCTGCAAGTAAATCTCCCATAGAGATTTACGCAGCGTTTGCGAACGGGACAATGACTACCCTACTCACTCCAGTATGGCCGCCACTCTCGCCCAGGCCGCTCCGGTGTTGCGTATTCTCACCGGGAAACATACAATCTTAAAACCGCAGGCGGGCAGTTTATCCAGATTGGCCAACCGCTCTATGTGCGCGTATTCTTTCTTGCGCCCGTAGAAATGCGCCGGCCAGAGCACGCTCGCTTCGCCGGTGCGCAGGAAATCCGCCATCATATATTTATACGGCCTGTCGAATCCCAGGGTGTCTATCCCCAGCACTTTCACTCCTTTATTCAGCAGGAATTCGATGGCCTGGGGGCTGATCCCGGGATAACGGTAAAGATACTCGTTTGTCCCGAAATATTTGTCGGCCCCGGTCCTCAGAAGCACGATCATACCCGGTTTCAAGACGCAACCGGTCTTCTCCAGCGCCGCAGCCGCGTCAGCTCCGGTGACCGATTCCCCCGGCTTTTTGAAGGTAATATCCAGCACGATACCTTCCGCGAAGCACCATTCAAGAGGTATCTCATCGGCATAACGCGAAGGCATGGATTGCGAAGACGTTCCGTAATGGAATGTGAAGTCTATGTGAGTGCCGGTATGCACCGGGGCGTGCACGGTCTCCAGGGAAAGGAATTCACCGTCCGGGAGATCCTCCGGTTTGATTATCCTGCGCCCGAAAAGGAACGCCAGCCTGCCGGGAAAGCTCTTCTTCATCATCACCCAGTTCAGGCGGCGCACCCCTTTTTTATGCCCGAGCCTTTCTATCCAGAAAGGGTGGGCTTCCGGAGCCCGGTCGTCTATGGGGAGGCTGAGATCTATTATTTTCATCTTCAGGCGCTCCTGGAGGAGACCACCTTTTCTATCTCTTCCAGGGTGGAGAATTTGGTTATCTCCTTTTGGCTCAATTTGACGCCGAACTCTTTTTCCAGGGCGATCACAGCTTCCACCATCTCCGTGGAATCCACACCTATGCTGTCGTAAAGCCTGGCTTCTTCCTTTAATTCTTCCGGCTTAACCCTCAAAAGCTCGACAAAAACTTTCTTTATTCTGTCTTTTATGTCCATAGTCTCCCCTCCCGGCTTCAAATATGCACTTCGCCCTTGGTGGCGCCGGCTTCCCACTTGCCGACCCCGGCCATGACGTCCTGGAAACAGAGCTTGGCCAGAATGTCGAAGTTGCTCTCCATTATCCTGTTTATCCTCCCCGGCTTGGAAAAGAATTCCCTCATACACCAGGAACCGAGCCTGCCCAATTCCTCTTTGCTTAAATGATTTGTGGGGATCACCGGATGCAGGAAATCCCATTTGCTGAAATCAACCCTGCGCGGATCTATCCAGTTGTTCTTCAGCGCGATCCTCCACATCGGCGAATTCGGCGCCGGGGTCACGTAACCTATCCAGAGTATGTCCGGATCGACTTCGTCGGTGAATTCATACCTCTGTTTGATAATCTTCTCGTCGTCGTAATCGAAGCCCATCATAATGTCGGCGACCACGGCGATCTCGTTGCGGCGCAGGATCTCTATCGTCTTCTTTATCTGCTCTATGGTGATGCCTTTGGCTATCTTTTTCAGTTCCTCCGGGGTGGTGACCTCGATGCCGAAAACCCCGGTGAACAGCCCGGTCTGCTTCATCAAGGGCAGGATCTCTTCGCAGTTCACCCAATCCACAGCCCTGCCCAGCGAGACCCATTTAATGGGGATATCCTTTTTCAGCTTCAGCTCGCAGAACTTCTTTACCCTCGCCGGGTTCACGTTGAAATTGTCGTCCTGAATAACCACGACCTTAACGCCGTATTTCTTATGCAGTATCTCCATTTCCTCTATGACGCGCTCCGGAGACTTGGCGCGCCATTTAAGGAAGTCGGAAGGAGACCGCGGATCGTACTGATCCCATTCGTAACAAAAAGTGCAGGCTGAAGGGCATCCGCGCGAGGTTACCATCTCCACGAAAGGTTTCCAGTGGGTGTGCCCCACGTATTTGTCCATGGGGAAAAGATCGTAAGCCGGCAACGGCAGGCTGTCCAGGTCTTCCAGCAGTTTTTTATGCGGTCCCATGACTATCTCTTTGCCGATGCGCGAAGTGACCCCGGCCACGGCCCTGAGATCTTTTTCCCCTGATACGGCTTCGATAAGATCGTAGAACGACTCTTCTTCCCCCATGACCACGAAATCCACGGCCGGATTGTCTTCCAGCGTCGGGACCGGCATGGCGGAATACCATAATCCTCCGAATACTATCTTTACTTTAGACAGTTCCTCTTTGATCAACCTCGCCGTGTCGTTGAAATGGGAGATGATCCCGTATCCGCCGTAAGAATGCAGCATATCACCCAGGACGACCAGGTCGGGATTGCTTTTTTTGATCCTCTCCAGCATCTCCGGTGTATCTATCTCCAGAGCCCGGCAATCCAGCACTTCCAGGTCGGAATATCCTTTTTCCCTGACATAGGCGGCCCAGTGCGCGTAAAGCTGATTCGGCCCGAGATGTTTTCCGTGGGTGGCCCAAGCCCCAACTTTAGGCATTACGAACATTATTTTCACGGCAAATCCTCCTTATCTTCACAATGCGTATATTATTACGCCTTCTCGACCACGAGGGCGGAATTTATGCCTCCCCTGCCGCGGGAGATGACAAGGGCCTTATCCACTCTTCTCTCCAGCGCTTTATCCTTTACGTAGTTCAGCCACGCGGGATCCGGATCGCGTAAATTGAGCGTCGGCGGAATCAGCGAATGCTCCATGGCAAGCAGAGCGATGATCACGTCCAGCGCCCCCGACGCGCCCAGCAGGTTGCCGAACATCGATTTCGGGCAGCTAACAGGGACGTCCCCGGCCTGTTCGCCGAACACCATTTTTATGGCCTCCGCTTCGCTTTGATCCCAGACGTCGTCGGCCATACCGTCCAGGCTTATATAATCTATGTCTTCCGGAGCGATGCCCGCCTCATCGAGCGCGTTTTTTATGGCACGTGCCAACTGCCGGCCGGATCTATCCGGGTTGATCCTGTCCACCCCGTCGCAACTGGTGCCGTAACCGGTTATTTTTCCCATTAATGCGGCGCCCCTGTCTTTGGCGCGCTCGAGTTCCTCCATAACCATAATTGCCGCGCCCTCGCCTACCACGAAACCCGCCCTGCTTTTATCAAAAGGCCGGTATGCGGCGGCTGGATCGGAGTTCTCCGTGCATAACCCTCCATAAGTATTACAACAGAGCAAGGCGTAAGGCGTCACCGGAGCCTCCATCCCGCCGGCCAGAATCAGGTCAAGCTTTCCTTTCAAGAGGGTCTTCCTGGCGTATCCCACCGCCATCAGGGAACCGGCCCTGTCCGCCACTACCGTCTTGCTGAACCCCTTTATCCCGTAGTAAATGGAAACCTGCCCCTGCGGGGCGGCCGGGAACCACGCGGAAGCCATGTAAGGAGAGACCCCTTCTCTCCCTTCTATGTAGAGGTCCCTTAGCTCCGTTTCGGCGTAAAGCCAGCCTCCGATGGCGTTGCCCAGGAATATCCCCACCCTCTCCGGATCCTCTTTTTTTATGTCTATGCCGGCTTCCTGCAAAGCCAATTCCGACGCCACCAGGGCCATGTGAGAAAATGCGTCTATCTTTTTCAACAGGCGCTCCGACACGTGGCTGTATTTGTCCAGGTCGTCTATCTGACCGGCTATACGCGAGGGGTATTTGGAGGCGTCGAAACGCGTTATCTCCCTGACAAAAGACCTTCCGGCTTTTATGTTGGCCCAGAACTGCCTTCTTCCTATCCCGGAAGGCGTGACTACCCCTATACCCGTGACTGCTATGGTTTTCATCTATCCTTCGAACCTCCGCAGGACCAGCGACGAATGTATTCCGGAGAAACCGCTGCTGGTCTTAAGTATCACGTCAACCTTTTTCCGGCGCGCCTGGTTCGGAATATAATCCAGGTCGCAAAGAGGGTCTCTCTCCTCCTGGTTGATCGTGGGAGGCAAAAGATCCTTCTCGAAGATCATGGAACAGACCGCCAGTTCTATGGCGTTGGCGGCGGCAAGAGGATGTCCGATCATGGATTTAAAAGAGCTCATCGGAAGCTTATAGGCGTAATCGCCGAAGATCATCTTGTAGGCGCTGGTCTCGAATATATCGTTCATCCTGGTGGAAGAGCCGTGCGCGTTTATATAGCAGACGCCGCGCGGCCCGACCCCGGCGTCCTGCAAAGCCAGCCGTATGCAATTGGCCATGGCGGCCCCGTCGGCAGGCAGGTCGGTCATATGAAAGGCGTTACAGCTGGTGCCGAAACCGGCGACCTCTGCGTAGATACGCGCGTTCCTTTTCAAGGCGTGCTCCATCTCTTCCAGTATCAGGATACCCGCCCCTTCGGAAAGGACAAATCCGTCGCGTTTGGCGTCGAACGGACGGCTCGCTTTTTCCGGGACGTCGTTCCTTGCCGAGAGCACGTTCACCACGTCGAAAGAGCCGAAGGTGACCGGAGTTATCGGCGCCTCTGCCGCGCCGGCCAGCATAACATCATGTTCCCCGTCCTGTATGCTCTCCAGGGCGAACCCCAGAGAATCGGTGCCGGCGGTGCAGCCGGTGGATAATGTATTGCAGACGCCTTTAAGGCCGTATTTCCATGATAATTCTATCGACGGAGTATTGAACATGGCGGCATCGTAAAGATCCGGCCTGACGAGCAAAGGGTCTATCGGTTTTCTGCCGTTGTCCGTGACGAGCACGAATTCCTCTTCCATATATTTGGTGCCGCAGATGGCGTTGGCGAGACAGACGCCGCAGCGTTCGGGGTCCTGCGAAGACAATTCCAGCCCGCTGTCCCTGACCGCCATATCGGCTGCCACCACCGCGAACTGCACGTATCTGTCCATACGCACCGCGTCGCTATGGCTCAGTCCGAGTTTGAACGGATCGAAATCCCTAACCTGCGCAGCTATCCTGGTGTTGAAAATAGAGACGTCGAATTCGTCCACCAGCCTGACCGCAGACTTGCCGCCGGACATCGCCTTCCAGACCGCCTCCTTGCCTATGCCGTTCGGCGAGATCACGCCGATCCCGGTTATAACCACCCTGCGCCTATTCTTCATTCCGAATAGTTCTCTTTCTTTTCCCGCGAACGGGAGACTTTAAAGACGATATTGCCTCCGTCCGGGCAAGTGACCGTGTCTATTCCGTCGGGATCGTCCATAAAAAAGAATTTAGCGCCGAAATTGAGCGCGAAGAGCGCCGGGAAAGCGGTGTGAAAAGCGGCTCCGCAGAAACCCGGGATGCATTTTAGGCCGGTGGTCTCGAATTTATCCCCCACTTTGTACCCGTAGGCGCATTTGCCCTTGGCCTTGACCACCTCTATGGCCATTTTCTTGGGCGCGGGGCCGGAATAAGCCGGATCTTTGGGAACGTTCTCTACCGCTCCGGTCTTATCCATTATCTCGACCTTGAATTCAAGTTTGCCTCCGTCCGGGCAGGTTACCTGAAGGGAACGCTGATTGTCCCTGAAAGGGAACTTCGCCCCGAAGCTCAAAGAGTATATTATCGGGAACAGCACGTGCGCCAGCCCCAGACAAAAATGCTCCGGAGGATGCGTAAAATCCTCAAGAATTATCTCGTCGCCCGGTTTATAACCGTGATAACACTCTCCGTGGACGTTGATAACGGTAAGTTTCAATTTTGGGAAAGGGGTCTTTACCATAATTCTCCTTAATCCAGGAAACGGGCCGTTTCGCGCAGAAGTTCCTCTTTCCGGAAAAACCTGCCTCCGCGTTCTACGTCGTGCACCATCCGCACCAACAGTTCGTTCAACCCGGCCTTTTCTCCAGCAGCGGCGGCGATACGCACGAATTCCCCGTTAAAATAATCGATCTCGGAAGGCCTGCCTTTTTTGATGCTCTGCAATATCGAGCCGTAAAGCGGCTCGCCGCTCAATCCGGACATTATTCCGTGAAAAACTCCTGCGGCCTGCTCTAAAGGCATAGCCACCAGGCCGAAGACGCGTTCCGCCGGAAAACCCGGCAAGGATTCCGGCCTGAGCCCCGCTTTCAAAACCGCCCGCAAGCCCTCTTTCCAGACGGCGGCGCTTATCCCGCAGACACGCAGGTCGCTGAAAGCCTCCTGCATAGTCGTCCCCAGTATGGCGGGGATGCAGTTGCCGGCATTGATGAAAACCTTGAGCAGTTTCATACCCTTTATATTGCCGGCGGACTGAACGGGGAATACGGCGGAGAACAGCTCTTCCGCCTCGGTAACGCCGCTGCCCGAGCATCCATCATACCCGCCGAGGACCAGGCTTCCTTCGAAATTGTGCACGATCCTGCCGGGCTGTAAAGAAGTCGCCCCGAACATAACTATACCCGAAACTATGCTCTCCGGCCGGCAATACTCCAGAAGCAATTCCTCGGCGCGCAGTCCGTTCTGCGTGGTAACTACCGTTTTCGCCAGCAAGGCCCTGGGATTTGCCGACGCCGCTTCTTGTATATCCTGGGTTTTTACGGCGACCAGACAGAGATCGGGAATGAAATCTATTTTCTCCGTGACCGGGACTTTGACTGTCTTTTCCCCGCGCACTCCGGAAACGGATAATCCATGTTTTCCCAGGATATCCAGAACAGAAGCCTTAACGGCAACCGTAACGTCCCTGCCGGCGAGTTTAAGGTAAGCGGCGCACAGCCCGCCGATCGCCCCCGCGCCGATCACCGCTATCTTCATTTACCGGCCTGCCGCGCGGCGTTGTCCGAAAGAGGCAGTCCGTGTTTACGGTAGTCGAATCCGCTCTGCTCCAGGACCCGGATCATCATACTATAGAACGCCAGAGGGACCTCGCTGAAGAAAGCGCTCACCACGTCCGCCTCCTCAACCCGGGCGGCATTACGCCGCGCGGCGTTAGCTTCGGCCTTCCTGACCACCGCCTCTTCGGCTATCCTCCTGTGAAAAACCGGCAGTTTGGCGATGACGGACTTGAATCGTGTCTCCGTGGATATATCCCAACGCATAGGCTTATAAAAGAAAAACCTCACCCGAAAAACGGCACCTCCCGGACTTCGGCCCGGGGCCCCTGCTTTTTTCCGGCGGGGCTTTGCCTCCGCCGGCACAGAACATATATTCGGCTGTATGCTTGCTCAGGCGATATCCCCGGAGCTTCGCACGAGCGAACACTTAGCTTTCCAATAAGCTAAGGTGTACCGCACGAGCGAACACTTTCACACTGGTGAACACCTGCCTCTCAATTAAGGCAGGGTGTTATTCCAATAAGCTAAGGTGTACCGCACGAGCTAACACTTTCACACAAGTGAACACCTGCCTCTCAATTAAGGCAGGGTGTTATTCCAATTGGCCAAGGTGTAACACACAGGTGTATACTTGGCCATCCAATTAGCCAAGGTGTAACACACAGGTGTATACTTGGCCATCCGATAGGCTAAGGTACACCCCGGGTTGAAACCCGGGAATTTCAGGGTGAAGGGGCGTAATTGAAATGTATCACACTGCTGTTAAGGGGGATACGCCCCGCAATAAAAACAACCGGCCGCGGACACAAGGTGGCAACGGCCTTATCTTGCCGATACTGTTTTGTTATTTTATAAAAACATTTTCACGGTGTCAAGGAGAATACCTTTTGTTTTCAGGCGGTAATGCTCACCAGCCTGGTTTTTACGCCCGGTAAGGCATCCAGCTCTTTCTTAAAACTCTTTATACGCGCCTCCTGCGGCAGCAGCTCCAATATGATAAGCCCGGCATCGGAACAGACGTTCTTACCCGAGTCATGGAGACCCAGCCTGGTTTTAACCAGACAACCGTACCTGGTCAAAACCTCCTGGACGGACAAAGCCTTCTTCAATCTGCTGCCTACCATCACTATAAGCAGAACCTTGCGCATCAATCCCTCCTTCCGGAGATCATTCCGGAACGCTCACCCCGTATTCCAGCTTGAATTTTTCGATAAAGTTTTTCTTGGGCAGGAATTCTTCTTCTTTGAGCCTGCGTATATAATCGGCGAATATCCTTTTTAAAAGCCGCAGAAATTCCACGGGGTTGACGTTTATCTCTTGTTGCCCGTCTCCCCATTTGACTATTTTTACCGCTTCTCCGGGATAACGCGTGCTTATGCGGCCGTATTCGAGTATGCCGGCCGAATGCACCACCCCGCAGCGGAAACAGTGGTAAAAACCGTCCGCCACGTCCTTAATGGTCTCTTTCAGCCATTTCTTGCGCCTTTTGTTGAAATAACAACTGGTTATCGGAGGGTCTATATCGTAATTGTATTCTCCCAGGTATTCCCGGAAGAATTTCTTGAAAACGGATTCCCCGGAAACCGGGACCGCGTAGGCATACTGGCTCATAAGATCCAGGATGGTACTGCAGAGTATGACGACGGCAAAATTGTAGTCGGCTATCTTATGCTGTATCTCCTCCGCCACGTTGAAATACCATCTGTTGATCCTGTCCTCGAATATCTCCACTATTTCCTGATAAGAACGGGACCCCAGGTCGGAGTTCAACACGCCGGGGGCGAACGGTTTGCCGGGATCCCCCCCGCGTTTCAAAGCGCAGACTTCATAAAGAGAGAGTATCTTTTCGGATTTCTTGGACATGCTTTATGGCAACCTTCCCCGTGATGAGAGTCTATAAGAATAGAGCGGTTTGAATAAGGTAAATCCGGCTTTCAAGCCCGGGATTTCTGGACGAGAGGATTAAACCGCTTTCTCCAGCGGCATTATGAATATCTTCACGCCTTCATGCCGTATCTTTTCACGTAAAGCCCCGATGCCGGACGCAAGGTTTTCCGCCTGTTCCTGCGAACAGGCAACGTAAAGCAGATTGTTCTGCCCGGGCCAGACGTCTGTCCCCAGGTGAGCGCCGGAACCGGCGCCTTTGCCGTGCACCCCGGCGATCTTGGTATAATTGGAAACTCCGCATTTCGCCATCACTTCCATAACCTCTTCTTCCACCGCTTCGTTATAAACCAGCATCGCCATTTTCATGCCCATTACCGTCCTTTTGTATTATATCCTAACCGTTCTTGTCCGCATAATCAAGCCGCTTTTTTCTTCAGGCGCGTTTCAAACACGGCGTAAAGGGTCGGGATAAACAGCAGTGTTATCAGCGTGGAAACGCTTAAACCCCCGATCATAGTCACGCCCAGCGGCTGCCAGCTTTCCGAACCTTCCCCGTTCGATAACGCCAGCGGCATCAGGCCGACCAGGGTTGTTATGGTGGTCATCAACACCGGGCGCAGCCTGTCGCCGCCCCCTCTGATGACCGCCTCGGACAGAGCCAACCCGCGCGCGCGCAGGATATTGATGTAGCTTATCAGGACTATAGCGTTGTTGACCACGATACCCATCAACATCACCACCCCGAGGAAAGAAATTATGTTTAGGGTCATGCCGCTGATGATGAAAGCGAATATTACCCCCACGAAGGTGAACGGTATGGAAAACATGACTATGAACGGGTCTATCAGAGACTCGAACTGCGCGGCCATGACCATGTAAACGAGGATAATGCCGAGCGCCAGCAGCAGCGCCAGGTCGCGGAAGGCCTTGGTCTGTTCTTCCGCTTCACCTCCGAGCTCCAGGGTAATGTCCGACGGCAGGGTAAGTTTATTCAACTCCCGCTTGACGTCTTCGACGATTTTGCCGGAAGAACGTTTGTAGGCGTTACATTCCACGCGCACCACGCGCTCCCTGTTCTTGCGTTCTATCTCCTGCGGCACGAGCACCTCGCTGATACCTGCGATATTGGAAAGCCTCACCTGCCTGCCGGGGTCCACCCCGCCGCCGGAAGCCGGATAGACCGTGATGCTTTCGATATCCTCCGGTTTGAGCCTGAACTTCTCCTCGGCGCGCACGCTGATGTCGTAGGTCTTGCCTTTCTCGCGATAATGCCCGGCGGTATTTCCTTCGATAAAGGCCTTGACCGTATCGGTTATCATCTGCATGTTGAGGCCCAGAGAAGACGATTTCTCCCTGTCCACGTCTATGCGCAGTTCCGGACGGTTGGCTTCCCTGGAGATGCTCACGTCCACGGCGCCCGGTATATTTTCCATTATATCCTTGATCTGCGCGGCCACGGCGTCGGTATCCTGGAAAGAATGACCTATGATCTCCACCTGGACGCTCTTGCCGCCGGAACCGGAGATCACCCTTCCCATCGGGTTACCGGTGGTTATGTCCGTTCTTACCACCCCGGGCAGGGCGCGGATCCTGCCGCGCAGTATCTGCCCGATCTCTTTAACGGAACGTTCCCTTGCCGTCTTGGGGACGAGTTTGGCGCCGCAGGTAATTATGTGCGACCCTGAGGCGTTCCCCATGCTCTTTCCCACGCCGGATACTTCGCCGCTCCTGACATAATAAANNAAACTTCCCTGTCCAGGATGTCCTCTATGCGCGCCGCGATTTTATCGCTCTCTTCGAATCTCGTGCCTATGGGCAGGTACACGCTCATACGCAGGTCTCCGGAATCTTCCTCCGGCGCGAATTCATTGCCGACAAAACGCAGCAGGAAAAGGGAAAAGACAAAGATGCCCAGCGACCCGAATAGGACCAATTTCTTGTGCCCCAGGCACCAGCGCAGGATGCCGGAATACAGCCTCTCCAATGCTCCGAGCCAGTTCTCCGACGCGGCATAGAGCCTGCCGAGCAGGTTGGAGGAATTCGCCGGTTTTCCTGTCTTCAGCCATTGAGAACACAACATCGGAGAAAAAGTGGCTGAGGTAAAAAGAGAACCCAGCAGGGTCACGATAATGATCACCGCCAGTTCGCCGAACATTATCCCCACTATCCCGGGGATGAAGAGCATCGGGGCGAAGACCACCACCGTGGTCATGGTGGAGGCGGCGATGGAAAGGAACATCTCGGAAGTGCCGAAGATCGCGGCTTCGCGCGGACGCTGTCCGCCTTCCAGACGGCGCATAACGCTATCCACCACGACGATCGCGTTGTCCACCACCATGCCCGAGGCGATGGCAACGGAAGAAAGGCTTATGGTATTAATGGTCTTCCCGCTCAGGAACAGGTAAATGAAACTGATCAGCAGGGAGAAAGGGATCGTCAAGGCGATAATAAGGCTGGGTAGAAAACGCCTCAGGAAGAACCAGACTACTACTATTACCATTACCACCGCCAACCAGACCGAAGATTTCAAGCTGTCCACCGAGCTGATGATGTCCTTTGATGTATCGAAAATCACCTGGAGTCTTACGTCAGGAGGCAGGTCGCTTTCCAGCTGACTGAGTCTGCGTTTGACCCTCTCCGCCACCGCGACCGTATTGGTGCCGTTCTGTTTCTGCACCATCAACACCAGGCCGGGTTTCCTGTTGATCCTCACCCGTGTCTTTACTTCCTTAAAACCGTCCTCCACGCGGGCGACGTCCTTGAGATAAACGTACCTGTTGTCCTTCCTGCCGATAATGATGGAATTGATGTCCTGCGGGCCGGCGAATTCTCCCGGCAGGCGGATGAGGTAATCGGTCAGGCCCGATTTAAGGCTTCCGACCGGCTGAGTGACATTTTCCTGCCTTATCGCGCTCTCGACGTCGAGAACGGACAATCCGTACCCTTCCAGGCGCGGCCTATCCACCCAGACATTGATCTGGCGCACCATCCCTCCCCCCTGTATCAGGACTGTGCCCACCCCGGGTATTTGTTTCAGATTATCGGAAACACGGCGGTCTATAATATCGTAAAGATCCGGGTAAGATCCTTCGGCGGTAACGCCCAGGACGAGTATCGGCATGTTGGCGGTATTGAACTTGAATATATAGGGATTGTCCATCTCGTCCGGGATGTCGGGCAGGGACTGTTTGGCGAGCTCTATGCGGTCGCGGATATCGTTGGAAGCCTCATCCAGGTTGGTCCCCCAGATGAACTTCAGCTGGATGACGGACATCCCTTCGCTGGATGTCGAAGTTATCTTCTCCAGGCCCGGGGTGGTGCCCAACTGGTTTTCCAGCACCTCCGTGACCTTGGTCTCCACGTCCTCCGGATTGGCTCCGGAGTAATTAGAGATAACGCTTATTATGGGAGGTTCTATCTCGGGCAGCAGGTCCACTCCCAGCCTGCTGAAGCTGTAAAGCGCGAGGACGAAAATGGCGGAGAAAATCATCAAGTTGGTAATCGGCTTCCTGACGCCGAATTCGGACAGATTCATTACTTTTTCTCCTCGACAGAGACGGCCATGCCGTCCCTGAGTCTCTGCTGCCCCATTATGACCACCGATTCCCCGGGGCTCAACCCTTCGGCCGCCTCATAATAAGCGCCGGAACGCAGGCCGAGACGGACCTTTCTTACGCGCGCCGTGCCGTTATCGACCACAAAAACATAAGTGTCCTCATCCCTTCCCTGCACCGCTTCTTTCAATATCAAAGGCACGCCCTGCTTCCGCTCCAGAGGGATGTGGGCGCGGACGAACATGCCCGACTTCAATTCACGGGACGCGTTGTCAACGCTTATCTCGACCATGAAAGCCCTGTTGTCCTGGTTCAGCACCGGGCTTACCCTGGCTATGCGACCCTCGAATTCCCGGTTCGGATAGACGTCGCTGAAGACCCTGGCCGGCCGGCCGGGACGTATCCTCGGCAGATATTTCTCCGGGACATAAACATTCACTTTTACCTGTTCGCCGCAGACAACAAGCGCCACCGGGGTCTGCGGAGTGACGCTGCTGCCGACGTCTACATAAACGCCGCCGACGACTCCGTCTATCGGACTGTCCACCGGGGATTTCTCGAATTTCAACCCCACCTCATCCCGGTCCACATAAGCGATCGCTTCCCCTTTTGCGACCCTGTCGCCTTCCCTGCGGGACTTTTCTATTATTTTCCCGCTCACCCGCGGGTATACCGTCGCTTCCTTCTCCGCCTTTATGCTCCCGGCGTATTCTATGACATCTTCTATGTCCCCGGCGACGACTTTCATCGCCAGAACCGGCAGGCGAAAAACTTCGGGGGCGGCCGTTTCCTGTTTTTTCCCGCACCCCTGGCAGCCCAACAATACCGACGAACAAAAAACCGCGCCTAAAACCCACGTTCTACCGCTTCCCATCAAACACCTCCGATAGCTTTGTCGAAATCCATGCCGGCGATCATATAGGCATAGACGGCCTGTTCTTTCTTGAAATAAGCCGTTTCATATTTCAAAGCGGCATCCTGCATGTCGAGAAGGCTCGCGATCCCGCGACGGTACTTCTCCTGCGCCGCCCTCAGATTATCCCGGTACACTTTAACTTCCTCTTCCGCCGCCTTCAACGCCTCCAGCGAATCCTGCAGACCCAGGCAGGCCTGTCTCAATTCGGTAGCTATATCCTTTATCACCTGCTGGCGCTGAGCCTGGGAAGCCTTTAACGCGGCAATCGCCGCTTCCACCTCGGCCCTGGCCTGGCCGCCGTCAAATACTGGCCAGGATACCGTCAACCCGGCCACGCTGTGGTCGTTATCATTTTTCTCCGTGCCGGATGCCAGCCGGTTGGAAGAGTAATAATCAAGCGTGGCTTTTAAAGACGGCCTGCCGAAGCCTCTGGCTATCTTTACCGCCTCCTCCGCAGAACGCTCTTCGGCCTCATATAGCCTCAACTCCGGCCTGGAAGCCGCGGCCTTCAGGAAAGCGGCGTCGTAAGCTGTATCCCTGAAAGCGTAACGGAGCCTGCCGGCAGCGGTAATTTCATCCCCGCTTTTAAGGTAAAGAAGGTTGGCGAGGATTTCTCCGGCCGACTTTTTCTGCGTGGCCGCGCTGGAATAAAGATACATGGCGCTGCGCAAAGATGATCTTTGGCCGATGATCTCCGATTCGGAGGCCTGCCCGCGCCTGTGAAGCTCGGAAACATAATCCAGATGCCGCTTGGCGCTGACGGCGATGAACCTGCTCAATCTGCGGTATCTTTCGGCAAGCACCAGGGTAAAAAAACTCTTTTTCACCTTCAACAGCACTTCCTGCTTGTCCCTGCTTAAAGACGCCTGCGCCGCGGAAAGGTCGAATTTGCTTTTGCGCATTGCCGCGCTGATCGCACCGCCTTTATACAGATACTGCCTGACCGATACCTGTTCCGACAATTCTCCGACGTCTTTGGAATAAAGGCCTCGGGTCATTCCCAGCGTCCCGGAAATATCCACGGCGGGCAAAACGGCAGAATTGGCCAGGGATACTCCCGCGCGCGCGGCTTCTTCTTCCGCCCTGCCTTGCGCCAGTTGCCTGTTATCTTTCAAAGCCGTCAGCAGCGCTTCCTCCAGGGTCAACACTATTTCTCCCGCGCAGGCGCGGGGACAGGACACGCCGCACAAGAATACGGCGATCAAACCCGCTTTAATCAAACCGCGGATTACCCCGCAGAGCTCCGGGAAAATGCCGAAGGGATTTCTTCGGCATCTTACGGCACGGGGGAAATCGAAAAAGAAACCCCGGGCTGAAGCCCGGAGAGATTCAATATATCTCATCTTTTCTAAAATCGCTGACGATACTGTAAATACGTTTAAGAATGCGCAGATAATCATCCTGTTCCCGGGCGGACAACCGCCCTAAAACCTCTTCCAGATTAAGCCTGCGCTGGCGGATGACCGACTCCATCAATTTGCGGCCCTTGCCGGTCAGGCCGACCTTAATGACCCTCCTGTCGGAGACGTCCGGCCTCCTGATCACGTAACCGCTTCTCACCAGCCTGTCCACGATACCGGTAGCCGCGGCGGTGCTCACGGACAGGGAGCGCGCCAGTTCGTTCATCTTCGCTTGTCCGCGGGAGAACAGAAAATCCATCACATAAAACTGGGGCAGGGTAAGTTTGCCTCTGGAGATATCGTTGGAGTATCTCCTGGAGAACTCCTTCATAACCAAAGGCAATAACCCGGATATCTGTTCAATAAAAGCCGCCGGCACCGCCTTGCCTCCCGATATTGTTAACTATGTTAAATATCAATTATGCTAAGTATAACTCGGCGTGCCGCGTCCGTCAAGAAAAGTTTACGCCCCGAAGGCGCTCAGTGAATACTCTCCCGGCTTCAACCGGGGATTTCTGCGGTTTGAGTAAAATAATGGACGAGACCACCCCGCGCAAAGCCGAAGAGGCGGAACGCGGGCGCGTCGAATTGATTCTCGGGTTTTCTCCGGGAGAAAGGGGAAAAGAAAACAGTGTTACTTCTTCTCTTCCAGGACCCTGCCTATTTTACGGAATTTCTCATATCTGGAATCAAGCAAGGATTTCCTGTCCTGTTTAAGAAGCTTTTTCAGGTAACCGGAGACCGCCTCTTTTACGTTGGCGGCGGTTTCCTGGGGATTACGATGGGCGCCTCCCATCGGCTCCGGGATTACGCAGTCTATTACACCCAGCTTCATCAGGTCGGCCGCCGTCAGTTTCAGAACTTCCGCGGCGTCCGGCGCTTTCAAACCGTTTTTCCAGAGGATCGCGGCGCATCCTTCCGGAGAGATAACCGAATAATAAGCGTTCTCCAGCACGCATACCGCGTCGGCCACGCCTATCCCCAGCGCCCCGCCGGAGCCGCCTTCTCCGATGACAGTGGCTATTATGGGAACGCCGACGCAGACCATTTCTCTCAGATTCAAGGCTATGGCCTGAGCTTGGCCGCGTTCTTCCGCTCCTATGCCGGGATATGCGCCCGGGGTATCTATAAATATTATCACCGGAAGCCCGAATTTCTCGGCCAGCTGCATAACGCGCAGCGCCTTGCGGTAGCCTTCCGGATGCGCGCAGCCGAAATTGCGCTTCAGATTTTCCTTGGTGTCCCTGCCTTTCTGGTGACCGATAACGGCTACCTTCGTCCCTTCAAAGACGGCGAAACCGCAAATCATGGCTTTGTCGTCTCCGAAGATCCTGTCGCCGTGCAATTCCACGAAATCGGTCATCAGGGCGGAGATATAATCCATCGTATAGGGCCGCTGCGGATGCCTGGCTATCTGCACTTTCTGCCAGGGGCTTAGGCTGCCGTAGGTGCGGCGTCTCAGAGCCTCGAGTTTTTCCTCCATTTTTTTGATCTCGGAGGAAAGGTCTATTTTCTTTTCCGAAGCGAAAAGCTTCAGCTCTTCTATCTTTTTTTCCAGCTCTGCGATCGGTTTTTCAAAAGGAAGAATGTTCATATTCGCGGGGTCTTCTCCTTGCCTGTTTTCAATCGACGATGACCACTTCCGTGCCGACGGGAATTATAGTATACAATTCCTCCACGTCCGAATTTGCCATGCGCACACAGCCCTGGGTTACCTGCCGTCCGAGTTTATCCGGTTCTGTTGTGCCGTGGATGCCGTAACCGGAGATATCGAATCCCATCCAGCGCGTCCCCAGCACGTTCTCCGGGCTCCCCGGGGGGACCACCGCCCCTGATTTAAACCAGGTGGGATTGACTATCTTGTTGACTATCTTGAAGGTCCCCACCGGTGAAGAATTGTCGGCGCCGGTGGAGACCACATAGGTCTTGACGACTTCTTCTCCGGTTTTCAATATGAGGATATTTTGGGATTTATCCACGAAAACGCTGAAAGGCGACGTGCAAACTTTTATCTTTCTGCCCGGCATGATCCTGTCCCCGGTTATATTGTTGCTCTTCATTATCAATTCCGGGGTGGTCTTGAATTGCTTCGCTATTTTTATCAAATTGTCTCCCGGTTTTATCACGTAAGCCGCGCTGTTGACCGTGATGGCAGGAGAAAACAACAGTCGAATATTGAGCTCGTCGGCTTTCTTCTGCCATGACACGACTTCCGGGGAATTAGGATATTCCGCGATAATCTCCTGATAAACGGCGGACGCCCCCTGCAGATCGCCTTTTTTCTCGAGCTCCCGGGCCTGCGGAAGCATAACGGAAGGTTTCTCGGATATCCGCCGCGTCCCGTTCCCCCCTTTATGCGTTTTTACCACGGCTGCCAGTATCAAAACGGCCGCGAGCGCTCCGGCTGCGACCAAAAGTAAATATTTCCTCATCGCGTCCTCCGTTCGAACTTTAAGAAAAACGTTATTGGGCCAAAACGGCGATCAAAACGCCAAGCAGACAACCGGCTATAACCTCCAGAGGGGTGTGCCCCACCAGCTCCCGCAGCCTGACCTCGTCTATCTTTCCCTGCCAGTAAATATCTTCCATTATTTTGTTCAGGATGCGCGCCTGTTTGCCGGCCGCCCTGCGCACACCTTGCGCGTCGAACATAACCACCAGCGCGAAAGCGGCCGCGAGCGCGAAGAATACGCTGTCGAACCTGTGAGCAAACCCGACCGCGGCGGCCAGGCAGGAAGCCCCGGCGGCGTGGCTGGAAGGCATGCCGCCGGTCCCCACGAACCAGCGGAAATCTATCCTGTGCTCCCTGACGACCCCCACGGTGACTTTTATCGTCTGCGCCACAATCCAGGCGGAGATGGTGGTCATGAATATCTTGTTGGCAAATAATTGGCGGATGATTTCGTTCATCGGGAAGAAGTAGGAACGACTTCTATTCTGATCGTCTTGATAAAGGTCGGCTTACCGTTCTTTATCAGAAACCCTTTGTTCCCTTCCAGGATCTGCCCCTCAACGGGTTTCTTGGGTTTTTCTTTACGGACTAACGACGAGGAGGGAGCGCGAGTTTTCTTTTTTTTTAGGCCCCGTATGGCCTTTTTCAACTCCGGGAGAGACGTCATGCTTAAACGCAGCTTCGCCTCTTCTTTCACCACAAAGAACAACTGCGCCTTCAAAGCGGAATTTTCGCAGCGTAACAAAGAATAACCGGCGTCCAATTCCTTCAGCCTGGCGTTGGTCTTTTCAAGCTCGGCCGTCAAAGCCGAGATATGCCCGCCCTGCGCCTGGACCGTCATGCTGAGAAACGCGTTGTCGTCACCCAGTTTCTTGACGGCCTCCCTTCCGGAGTTCAAGGACTGGACCAACTGCGCCTTGTCTTTCTCCAGAACCAGGACGCGCGCGTTGATCTCTTCAAGCGCGCGGGAGAGACCGACCTTTTCCTGCAAAAGAAAAGAATAATGCACTATGCTTATCAGGCCGACACCCAAAAGAAACGCTATTAACGCATTGCGAAGTTTTATCATGGCCTCTCTGCTTTAAGGTATTTTACTCTTAAAATTATATAAATACACCGGTCAAAAAGCAAGAACTTTCTGGCCTTTTGCGCCAGCAAGATAAGAATGTCCTATGTAAATTGCGATAAAAAACATGTTAGATTACGCCTCTCTTTACCGTCTATTATGTTAGGAGGCCCGGGAAATCCTTAAAAGGGGGGAATATGCTGGCAAAAACGCTGAGTTACGGACTTAACGGGATCGAGGCTTATCTCATAGAGATAGAAATAGACGTGGGCAGAGGCCTGCCTTCGACCAATCTGGTAGGCCTGGCCGATGCCGCCATCAGGGAAAGCAGGGAACGGGTAAAATCCGCCATAAAAAACTCCGGTTACAAATGGCCCGGGGGGCGTATAACTATCAACCTCGCCCCTTCGGATATCAAAAAAGA
>DIEK01000124.1:0-253 GCA_002418595.1 Candidatus Omnitrophica bacterium UBA5776
GTTTCCGCCAGAACCTGCTCGGCAAACGCGTGGATTATTCCGGCCGTTCGGTAATCGTTGTCGGCCCAGAATTGAATCTGAACGAATGCGGACTGCCTAAGCAGATGGCGCTGGAACTTTTCGAACCGTTCATCATAAAGAAGCTCCGCGAGAAGGGGTTCGTGCATACCATCAAGGGCGCGCGCCGCATGGTGGAGCGCGGCAAGATAGAGGTGTGGGATATACTGGATGAGGTCATTAAGGACCACCCGGT
>DIEK01000124.1:342-6315 GCA_002418595.1 Candidatus Omnitrophica bacterium UBA5776
ACCAGATGGCCGTTCACGTGCCTCTATCTCTCGAGGCCCAGATCGAAGTGCGGGTGCTGATGATGTCGGTGAACAACCTTTTTTCGCCCGCCGACGGCCGGCCGATAATTTCTCCTACGCAGGACATCATTCTCGGCGTTTCCTATTTGACGAAAATGAAAGAAGGATGCAGGGGGGAGAACCGTATTTTCGCCGACGCTTCAGAGGTAATAACCGCCTACGAGGATAAGGAGGCGGACCTGCACGCCAAGATCAGGCTGCGCGTAGACCAGTTAATGGACCTTGCCGAAGGCAACAGGATCGACGGCAGGCAGATCATAGAGACCACCCCCGGCAGGGTCATTTTTAACCGTTTACTGCCGTTCGATTTCGGATTCGTCAACCGGGAGTTGAATAAGGGGCTGGTAGGCAACATAGTCGCCCTCTGCTATAAGCGTTACGGCCACCAGCGCACCATCCAGCTGGTCGACGAGAGCAAGAAGCTCGGGTTTATTCACGCGACCCTGGGCGGGATATCCATAGGCATGGACGACCTGCTGGTTCCGAAAGAGAAACAGGACGTGCTCAAGGAATCCAAGGCGGAGGTGGCCAAGGTAGAAGAACAGTACCGCCGGGGTATCATTACCGACAGGGAACGCAAGAGCAAGGTTATCGATATCTGGACGCACACAACCGATAAGATATCCGACCTTCTTTTCAAGGAGATGCCCAGGTTCAATCCGATTTTCATCATGGCCGATTCCGGGGCCCGCGGTTCTAAACTGCAGGTCAGGCAGCTGGCCGGCATGCGAGGTCTGATGGCCAAGCCTTCCGGCGAGATCATCGAGAACCCGATTACCGCCAATTTCCGCGAGGGGCTGACGGTCCTCGAGTATTTCATCTCTACGCACGGCGCAAGGAAAGGTCTCGCCGACACGGCCTTGAAGACGGCCGACGCCGGATACCTTACCAGGAGGCTGGTGGATGTAGCGCAGGAGGTGATTATCGAGGAGGAGGACTGCGGCACTCTGAACGGGATTACAGTCTCGGCAATTATCGAGGGGGACGAAGTGGTGGTCAGCCTCAAAGACCGCATCGCCGGGCGCGTCGCGCTCGATAACGTCGTGGACATCATCACGGACGAGGTTATCGTCGAGCAGGGCTCGGAGATCACGGAGGAGAAGGCGGAGATGATCGAGAGGCTCGGCATAGAGCGCATCCGCATCCGCAGCGTTCTTACCTGCGAATCGGGCAGGGGAGTCTGCTCAAAATGCTACGGCCGCAACCTCGCCAGCGGAAGGCTTGTCGAGGTCGGAGACGCCGTGGGCGTCGTGGCCGCGCAGAGTATCGGCGAGCCGGGCACGCAGCTGACGATGAGAACGTTCCATATAGGAGGCACGGCGTCCAGGACCGTAGAACAGTCTCTCTTCAAGTCCAAGAACAAGGGCACGGTAAAATATCACAGCTTGCGCGTCACCGAAAAGAACAAGGAGTTCGTAGTGCTCAACAGGAACGGGAGCATCAGCATCAACGACGGACAGGGCAGGGAGTTCGAACGCTATACCGTTCCCCAGGGGGCTTTTATCAGCGTGGCCGACGGGGCGGAGATCAACAAGGGAGTGCCTTTCGTGCGCTGGGATCCGTATACGATCCCGATCCTGACCGAGGTCGGCGGTAAAGTAAAATACGAGGATATCAAAGAGGGCCAGACCATACAGGAAGAACTTAATCCGGTCACAAAGTTGACCGAACGCATAGTGGTCGAGCACAAGCAGGAGTTCCATCCGCAGATCGTCATAGCAAGCGCGGCCGGCGAGGTGATGGGCATATACCCGATCAGCGTCGGGGCGCATATCCTGGTCAAGGACGGCCAGGCGGTCGACGCCGGAGACATGCTGGCTAAGATACCCAGATTGGTCGTCAAGACCAGGGATATCACCGGCGGTTTGCCGCGCGTGGCGGAGCTGTTCGAGGCCAGAAGGCCGAAAGACCCGGCCGTTATCAGCGAGATCGACGGGTTCATAGAATTCGGCGAGACGAAAAAAGGCCAGAGGGTGATTGTCGTCAAGTCCCCGACAGGGATGTCGAGGGAGTATGTGATCCCGCACGGAAAACATCCCAACGTTTACAAGGCGGACAAGGTCGCGGCAGGCCAGCAGCTTACCGACGGACCGGTGGTCCTGCAGGACATCCTGCGCGTCTGCGGCGACAAGGTGTTGCAGGAGTACCTGGTAAACGAGATACAGGAGGTTTACCGCCTGCAGGGAGTACGCATAAACGACAAGCATATTGAAGTTATCATCAGACAGATGCTTAAAAAGGTCCGTATCGAAAACGCCGGGGACAGCGAGTTCCTGATGGGGCAGCAGGTGGACAAGTGGACATTCAGGCAGGCTAACGCGGAAGTGCTGAAAAAGGGCGGCAAACCGGCCTCGGCTACTCCGCTGCTGCTCGGTATCACCAAGGCTTCGCTGACTACGGACAGTTTCATATCCGCGGCAAGCTTCCAGGAGACCACGCGCGTCCTGACCGAGGCCGCGGCTGCCGGTAAAGAAGACGACCTGTTCGGTCTGAAAGAGAACGTTATCGTGGGACATTTGATCCCGGCAGGAACGGGATTTCATACCCACCGGGAAATAAAAATGCAAAAGTCAGCAGATGCCGTGCCTGTCGAGGCCGCAGAGCCTGTTGCCGCAGAAGAAACCGTAAAGGAATAAACATATGCCGACAATCACACAGCTAATCAGGTTAGGTAGGATCTCCAAGAAAAAGAAGACGAAGTCCCCTGCTTTGAAGGCATGCCCGCAGCGCAGGGGCGTGTGCCTGCAGGTCAGGACGATGACCCCGAAAAAGCCCAACTCGGCTTTGCGCAAGATCGCCAGGGTCAGGCTCACCACCGGCATAGAAGTCACCGCCTACATCCCTGGAGAAGGGCACAATCTTCAGGAGCATTCGATCGTCCTGGTCAGGGGCGGACGCGTCAAGGACCTCCCCGGTGTAAGGTATCATATAGTCAGGGGCAGTCTCGACGCCGCTGGAGTAAGCGCGCGCAGGAAGTCCCGGTCTAAATACGGCGCCAAAAGGCCTAAAGCTTAAATAGGAGCGTAGCAGCGATATGAGAAGAAGAAAGGCACAAGAAAAGGAAATAGCGGCTGATCCGAAGTTCAACAGCAAGATCGTCGGCAAGTTCATAAATATGGTGATGTATGAGGGCAAGAAGGCTGTTGCGGAGAGCATAGTATACGGGGCGTTCGAGATAGTGAGGCAACACTTGAACGAGCCCGATGTCCTCAAGATATTCCACAAGTCGATAGAGAACGCCAGGCCCAGGCTGGAAGTCAAACCCCGCAGGGTCGGCGGCGCCACTTATCAGGTCCCGATCGAAGTCCGGCAGGAGCGCGGCACCTCCATAGCCCTGCGCTGGATAAGGGATTTCGCCCGCGGCAAGAAAGGCAAGTCCATGGATCAGAGGCTGGCCGATGAGATCATCGCGGCCTATAAAAACGAAGGCTCGAGCATAAAGAAGAGGGACGATACCCACAAAATGGCTGAGTCCAACAAGGCTTTTGCCCATTTCAGGTGGTAAGGGAAAGAATATGGCCAGACAGATACCTTTAGATAAATTAAGGAATATCGGTATCATCGCGCACATTGATGCCGGGAAGACCACCACTACCGAACGTATTCTTTTCTATACCGGTAAGACTTATAAGATCGGGGAAGTGCACGACGGCAACGCCGTCATGGACTGGATGCCGCAGGAGCAGGAGCGCGGCATTACCATCACCGCGGCCGCCACCACCTGCCGTTGGAAGGATTGTTTCATCAATATAATCGACACCCCCGGACACGTGGATTTTACCGTGGAGGTGGAGCGTTCGCTCAAGGTTCTCGACGGAGCCGTGGTGGTTTTTTGCGGAGTCGGCGGAGTGGAGCCGCAGTCCGAGACGGTCTGGCGCCAGGCAGAACGTTACCATGTCCCGCGCATAGCCTATATCAACAAGATGGACAGGACCGGCAGCAGCATGCGCGAGGTGATCAAACAGATACACGATAAACTCGGGGCGAATGCCGCGGCCATACAATTCAATTACGGCCAGGAGGAGAACTTCAAGGGCATTCTGGATCTTATAGAGAAGAAGACCGTTATTTACAAGGATGACCTTGGAAAAGAACAGGAGGTCGTCCCGGGGTGGCCGGATGAATTGAAGGCCGAGGCCGAGCGCCTGCGCAGCGAAATGCTGGAGAGGCTTTCCGAGGCGGACGACGGGATTATGGAGAAATATCTCGGCGGTCAGGAGATCGGGGCCGAGGAGATAAAAAAGGCAGTGCGCAAAGGCGTGATCGAGAATAAATTCGTGCCGGTGCTCTGCGGCACCTCTTTCAAGAACAAAGGCGTGCAGCTGCTGCTGAACGCGGTATGCGACTACTTGCCTTCGCCCCTCGACCTGCCGCCCATTAAAGGGACAAAGCCGGACAGCGGGGATTTCGAGGAGATCAAGACCGAAGACGACGCGCCTCTGACCGCGTTGTGCTTCAAGATAGCTACCGATCCGTTCGTGGGAAAACTGAATTATACCAGGGTTTACGCCGGGACGCTGACTTCCGGGACGTATATTTATAACGCCGCTCGAAGGGTGAAGGAGCGCGTGACCAAGCTTTTGAAGATGCATTCCAACCGTCAGGAGATAATAGAAGCGGCTTACGCCGGGGACATCGTGGCCGTAGTGGGGCTGAAGGATACCAAGACAGGAGACACCCTTTGCAACGAGAACAACCAGATCCTGCTGGAAGCGATGAAATTCCCGGAGCCGGTGCTTTCGCAGTCTATCGAGCCTAAGACCAAGAGCGATCAGGAACGGCTCGGCATGTCGCTGCACAAACTCTCCGAGGAAGACCCGACTTTCCGCATCACTTATAACCAGGAGACCGGCCAGACCTTGATGTCGGGGATGGGACAGCTGCATCTGGAGATCATCACCGACCGTCTTCTGCGCGAGTTCAACGTGGATGTGCAGGTGGGTGTGCCTCAGGTAGCTTACCGCGAGACCGTGCGCCAGAAGGCGAACGTGACCGGAAAGTTTATCCAGCAGAGCGGCGGCCGCGGCCAGTACGGACACGTGGTCATAGATGTGGAACCGCAGGAAGCTCCCGGCCTGGGGGTCACTTTCGAGAACAAGATAAAAGGCGGAGCGATCCCGCAGGAGTATATCCCGGCCGTGAAACAGGGTATCTTTGAGACGGCGAAAAGCGGCATCCTCGCCGGTTATCCGGTCACCGATATAAAAGTCACCCTGGTTGACGGTTCGTATCACGACGTCGATTCATCCGAGATGTCGTTCAAGATGGCGGCAAGCATCGGGTTGAAAGAGGGTTTGGCGAAGGCGAAGTCGTTCCTGCTTGAGCCGATCATGGACCTGGAGGCGACCACCCCGGAGGAATTCATGGGAGCGGTCATCGGCGACCTCAGTTCTCGGCGCGCCAAGATCATCTCGATAACTCCCAGAAGCAACGTAAGGGCTATAAGAGCGCACGTGCCGTTGTCGGAGGTGTTCAATTACGCTACCGTGTTGAGATCCTTGACACAAGGGCGCGCGTCTTATACAATGGAACCTTCGTTCTACGCCGAGGTGCCTTCACATATATCAGAAAAAATAGTGGCAGGGATAAGTTCACGCAAGGGTGCATAATTAAACTTAGGAGGTGACGTAATGGCTAAAGAGAAGTTTGTGAGAAGTAAACCGCACGCGAACATAGGTACAATCGGCCACATCGATCACGGCAAGACCACCCTGACGGCAGCCATTACCCATGTTCTTTCGAAAATGGGAAAAGCGCAGGCAAGGGAATATGCCGATATCGCCAAGGGCGGCACGGTAAGGGACGAGACCAAGGTTGTCACGATTTCGGTCGCCCACGTGGAATACGAGACCGACAACAGGCATTACGCGCATATCGACTGCCCGGGGCACGCGGATTACATCAAGAACATGA
>DIEK01000124.1:6442-6725 GCA_002418595.1 Candidatus Omnitrophica bacterium UBA5776
ACCTGGTGGAGATGGAGATCAGGGATTTGCTCACCAAGTACGGCTATCCGGGAGACAAAACCCCGATCATCAAGGGGAGCGCCCTGAAAGCGCTGCAGTGCAGCGATGCCAACAGCCCCGAAGCGGCGCCTATTCTGGAGCTGGTTAAGGCGGCAGACGAGTTCATCCCGCTGCCGACCCGCGAACTGGATAAGCCGATGCTGATGGCAGTGGAAGATGTGTTCACGATCGAGGGCCGCGGAACCGTCGGTACCGGAAGGATCGAGCGCGGCAAGGTCAAGGT
>DIEK01000079.1 GCA_002418595.1 Candidatus Omnitrophica bacterium UBA5776
GATACATTCGCGGGGCCGGTGAAAAACATGGCGGCGCCGCCGCAAGCCGCCAGTTGTTCTCTAAGCGCCTTCAAAGCCGGGATATTCATTCGGCCTGAAGGATATCCAGAAGCGCTTCCAGGCCGAGCCGGTAACTATCTGCGCCGAAACCGGCTACCACGCCCCTTGCCACCGGGGCGATCAGGGATTTACGGCGGAACTGTTCGCGCGAATGAACATTGGAAAGATGCACCTCCACCGCGGGCAGGCCTGACGCGGCTATGGCATCGCGGATGGCGACGCTGGTGTGCGTATATGCCGCGGGATTTATCAGGATACCGTCAAAGCTGCCCGGCGCGGCCCCTATCTTTTTGACGATCTCTCCTTCGATATCGGATTGCAGAAAAGAGAGTTTCGCCTTCCGCAGAGCGGCGGCTTTTCTTAGAAGCGCGTTTATGGCGTCCAGGTCCGTTCTGCCGTAAACCGCCGGTTCGCGCCTGCCCAACAGGCCCAGGTTAGGTCCGTGAATGACAAGTATCTTTCTGGAAATAGTCATAATCCTCAACCTTTGGACGGCAATTCCGCCTTCTCGATGATGAGTATCGGGATGCCGTTCTTAAGCGGATAACGTCTTCCGCAGGATAAACAGTAGAGAGAATCCGCGGCTGCGCCGCTCTTAATATCTCCCCGGCAGGCCGGGCAGGCCAGGATATCCAGTAATTCTTTATCGATGCCGCGGGTAACGCTCGGGCTTTTCGCGCTCTTGCCGGCGGTATCCGGTCTTTTCTTCATTTGTTATTCTCCACGTATTGCAGTCGCAGTTCATAAAGCGCGTTCTCCAGCAGCCGCCCCTCTTCTTCGCTGAGATTACCGGAGGTCTTCTCCTGCAGCATCGCCAGGGTGTCTATCAGGAACTTCGCCTGGGAAAGATTAGACTCTTTTTTTCCGGTAGAAGGGTTGGCGACGATGCCCAGCGCGATGGATGCCTGTAAAGCCATGCTGGTCACAAAGAGGTTGAAATCCGCTTCCGGCGGCGCAAACCCGCCGCCCTTGTTGTCTGACGACTTCTCTTTTTCTACCGAATCCTTCCAGGACTCGTCGACTTTTTTCTTCTCGTCTTGTTTATCCACGCTTTTTTCCTTTCCCGCGCCCGGCCTTCAGGAGATAACGACCCCGGCGTAACCTACCACGCTGGAGAAATCGCCGCTCACCTCTGCGCTATTGGCATATTCTATGATCTCCGCCTTGACCGCGCCGAGCCGCTTTGCCGCCTCAAGCAGAGACATTACCGGGGCGTAACCGCACATACTTATATCCATCTCCAGGACGCGCCGGTAAAGCTCCTCGGCGTCAAGGCCGCAAACCGCGTCAAGCGCCGCCCTGTCCTTTTTTCCGGCGCTTGAACTGTCTTCGTAATGCGTCATGTCGCTGCTGGCCGCTATAAGCACCGACCCGGGAGGAAAAGACTTCTTTACCGCATTTGCAATGGCGCGCCCCAACTCTATCAGTTCACAGGGGCCGCCCCCGCCGATACAGACGGGAAATATGCGAAAATCCCCTCCGAGATATTGAAAAAACGGCAATTGCACTTCCAGGGAGTGTTCGGCCTCATGCGCTCTGTCGTCTTCGCGAAGCAGGGCGCATTCCGCGGTGAGGGCGTCCGCCATCTCATCATCCGCGCGGCACTTGCCCAGAGGCGTTTCCCAGGTCTGTAAAGAAAAACTGAACGGGTTCCCGGCCCCGGTGTGGTTGGGGCCGAGCAGGATGAGGTGAGGCCTTATACGTAAAGACGAAACCGTGCGGCCTGCGACCTTACCGGAATACACATAACCCGCGTGCGGCAGTATGCATCCTATCGCCTCGGTTTTCGAGCGTCCGGAGTCAACCAGCGATCCCACCTGCCTGCGCAGGGCCGCCGGAGCGCTCTCGTAAAAACGCCCGGCGGCCGCCGGCGGACGAAAACGAATCTTAGGCATGTGTTATCCTTTCAAGGAATGAAAGCGACTCCGAAACGCTCTCCCCGGAAGCCGGAGCATGCGCCTCGATCACCCGCAAAGGGCATTCCCTTATTTCCGCGGCCATACTCCGGAAATCTATCTCGCCGTCCGCCGAAGGCGGAAGATGATCCTGAAAGTCTTTCACATTGTGTAAATGCAGACCGCCCAGAAAAAAAGAATATCGAGCAATAAAGGCTCCCGCGGCCGCTAACCCGAGGTTCTCGATGATCCTGCCGTGGCCGCTATCATACCAGAAACAAAGACTTGAACCGGCGAAGCGCCGGAATATCTCGCCGGTCTCTTCAAAAGACGGGATCTCCCGGTAATAGAATCTGTTCTCTATCCCGAGTTTTATGCCCCGGCGCGAAGCGTAGGCGTCGAGTTCTTCCAGGCTGCGCAGGGCGTTAGCAAAGAAAACGCCCGCGGCATTCTTTCTTTCGCGGATGAATTCCTTCCTGGTCTGCGCCAGCAGGGCGTTCCCTTCTTCTCCCTTTAGACGCAGGGCTATCATTTCCCGCGTCCTGTCTTTTATCTCCACGCGCCCGCAATGCAGAACAACCGCCTCGGCATTCAGTTCCGCGGCGGTATCTATGCTTCTTTTGGCGAATTTTACGGCGGCCGCGCGCTCTTGCCGGTCATTAGAAGACATGGAATGGCAATCCGGCAGGGCCTTGCCCCTTTCCATCCCTTCCGGCACCGGGCAGTAGTTATGCACGCTGGATACGCGGAACCCGCGTTTTCCCGAGGCTTTCTTCACGCCGTCAACCATTTCCCGGGTGAGATTAAATCCTAATTCCACCTCCGTAAACCCAAGAGACAATATTTCGAAAAGCATCTCCTCGCCGGAAGAATGCCTGAAGGCGTTCCAGGAGGTCGAGAGCGAAAAAGGCATCTTCCCGCGTTAACGCTTGCGGCGCGCCTTTTTTCTTCGTTTTTCACTCGGCTTTTCGTAATGCTTGCGGTCGCGCACTTCTTTCAGGATACCTTCCTGTTCGATCTGCCTCTTAAAACGGCGCAGCGCCGCTTCAAACGACTCGTCCTTCTTGATCTCTACTTTTGACATTTGGCATCATCTCCTTTTGCAACAATATAACATCCTTAAAAATCCTTGTCAATCAGGTTCTATGGGCGCCGTTGCCTCTGCCCTGGATATCCTTAAACCACCTGCAGGTATTCTCGAGCCCTTCCTCAAGCGGGACCAGCGGACGCCAGCCGAGCAGCTTGACCGCCAGGGAGATGTCGGGTTTGCGCTTGCGCGGGTCGCCGGCAGAGGCCTTTAGAAAACGCAATCCCGCATGGTTGCCGGTAATACGGTTTATCATCCCAGCCAGCTTGAGTATGCTGACCTCCTGCGGGTTGCCGAGATTGACCGGCCCGGGCACTCCGCGCAAGGCCAGGCGCAGCAATCCTTCCACCATATCCGCTATGTAGCAGAACGACCTGGTCTGGCTGCCGTCCCCGCTGACCGGCAATGGCCTGCCTGAGACGGCGGAACAGATCATATTGGAAACCACCCTGCCGTCGGAAGCCAACATCCCTTCGCCGTAAGTATTGAATATCCTGGCTATACAGCCATCAATTTTGCCCGCGCCGCGGTATGCCGCGACCGCGGCTTCCGAGAAGCGTTTTGCCTCATCGTAACAACTGCGCGGGCCCACGGGATCGACGTTGCCGAAATAATCCTCACGCTGGGGATGCCGCAGAGGGTCGCCGTAAACCTCCGATGTTGACGCCAGTATAAAACGCGCGCCGGCGGACGAGGCGGCTTCCAGGCAGTTCATCGTCCCAACCGATCCGCTGCGCAGGGTCAAAAGAGGCAGGCGCATATAGGCTTTAGGAGAAGCCGGACAGGCCAAATGAAAAAAATAACCGAACTTGCCGGGGAGTTTGAAAGGCCGGTTGATATCGAAACGCACAAAATCGAAACGGGGGTCGCGCCTGAGGCCGCGCAGGGCCGGAGGGCCGCTTGTCACGAAAGAATCGAGACATACCACGCGCATTCCTTCGGCTATTAGACGGCGGCACAAATGGGCCCCGATGAACCCCGCCCCCCCGGCCACCACCGCCGCCTTCCTTTTTGCGCTCATAGTTTTTCTATACCATCGCCGGCGGCGGCGTAAACGTTACGGGTATCGAAAATGAAAGGGGCATGCCTCCTGATAAGGGCGTAATCCACGGAAGAATGATCTGTGGCGATAATGACGCAGTCGCAAGACTTGAGCGCGGATGGCGACAGCGGCTGCGATTTCAGGTCTATAGAACCGATCTTCAGGTAAGGTATCAAGGGGTCGTGGTAAGACACCTCCGCCTGCCTCAAGCGAAGTATTTCGATGATATCCAGGGGCGGAGATTTACGCAGGTCTTTGATGTCCTTTTTGTAAGTCACCCCGCAGACGAGGATACTGGCTCCCTTGAGGCGCCTGCCGCGCGAGCGCAGCGCGACCTGCACCCTGTCCACAACGTAACGCGGCATATGGTTGATTATATCGGAAGAGAGCTTTATGTATTTGGATTTGAACCCGAACGACTTCGCTTTCCAGTAGAGATAAAGCGGGTCCTTGGGAATGCAGTGCCCCCCGACGCCGGGGCCGGGATAAAACGGCATGAAGCCGAAGGGTTTGGTCCCGGCGGCATCCACCACCTCCCAGATGTCGATGCCCATCTTGTGGCACATCATCGCCATCTCGTCTATCAGCCCGATGTTGACGATGCGGAAGGTGTTTTCCAGCAGTTTCACCGTTTCGGCAACGCGGGGAAAAGAAACTGGCACCGCCGCGCAGGTGATGCGGCGGTAAAGAGCGGCGGCCAGTTCGGAGGCCTCGGCGGTCGCGCCTCCCACCACTTTGGGTATGCTGTTAACCGGGAAATTCCTGTTGCCCGGATCTATGCGTTCCGGGGAAAAAACGAGAAAAAAATCCCTGCCGCAGACCAGACCGGACGATTCCAGCAGAGGCTGTATCACCTCCTGCGTGGTGCCGGGATAAGTGGTGCTCTCCAATATCACCAACTGCCCCGGCCGGAGGTATTTCCTGATCTGTTTCACCGCCGAGATGATAAACGAGATGTCCGGGTGGTATTTGCGTTTTAAAGGCGTAGGAACGCAGATAAGTATCACGTCTGCTCCGGACAAAAGGCTGAAATCAGTGGAAGCGCGCAGCAGGCCGGCGGCGGCGGCGCGGGATATCACCTTGTGCGGAACGTCGGAGATATAAGAAGTGTTATCGTTGAGCCTCCTCACCCTGTCCTCGTCGAGGTCCACACCTGTGACCTTAAAACCTTTGAGCGCGAACTCCGCGGCCAGGGGCAGTCCGACATAACCGAGCCCGATCACGGCAACAGCGGCTCTCTTCCGCTCTATCTTTTTCTTCAATATCGCGAAATAATCCGGCGGTAAGGGCTTGGGCATTTTGGATTTTCTTTTCATCGCTGGGAACCTGAAGAGGGAGCGTGATAGGACTGGTCAAAGCCGAATTCCATCTCCGGGAACGCCTTGAGGCGGAAGATCACCCAGATAGTGTGGCCGGTATCCTCCTTGATATCATAAGCAAGGTTCATTATCCAGCAGTGCAGGTCGCGCGAAAGGATATACTGCTGTTCTATGAAACCGCTGCTCCTCTGGGTGGTGCGGTTGACCTGGTAACGCTCGTATAATTCGAACTTCCACTTGGGATTGAATCTCCAGACGGTGCTGAAGGTGATCTGGTTGCCGCCGTAATTGTTGTCATAGAGCTTGTTGGTGTAACGCTGGCCGATACCGAAGGAACGCTCTGCGGCGACGTGATAATTGATATCGTAGTTGATCTCTTTGAAATAGTCGCCCACGTGGTCGTACCTGGCCGATGAGCTGAAACGGACGTTGTCGTAAGGCCGGGCGTCGAGATAAATGAGCAGGTCCCCGAACTTGCTGCCGGATTCGGACACGGTCTGACGGAAAGTCGCGGGATCGTAAGCGACAGTCCTGGGATCGAAGGAATAATCCGTCTGCAGGCGCAGTTCCACGATGTCCGCTCTGGACCCGTTGCTGCGCTTGGTCTGCAGTTTGTTCGAGAGTTCCAGGGTAAAGGCGTTGCTGCGCGTGATGGAATCCACTTCGTCGAAATATTTAAGCCGCTCTGCCGGCAGCGTGGGCGCGTGGTTGTAGGCGTATTTTACCGAAGGGGTGATCACGTGCCTCAAACCGTTGATATCCATGCCCAGCAGGCGCGGGCGCACGTCGAAAATACGGTAAAAGCGGGTGCTGGCGTCCGCCCCGGCGTAAAAAATGGTGCGCGGGCCCAGAGATGCATTATCTATGTCCCTGTCGTAAAAGGTCTGCCGGCTGCCGGCAAAAGGGGTTATTTCCACGAACGCTACCTTAGAGGGCAGCGAGACCTTGTTGTAGGTATCGAACCGGTTGACCGAGACGTCGGCCGACGAAGGCGAAGGTACCGCCTTTTTATAATTCAGGTTGGCGAAAGAACTGCCGTTCTCGAAATAGAAAGGCCCGTCCCAGAGCGGAACGTCGGGAAGGCTGTATTTGACCTCGGGGAGCTTTTCCAACTGATCATACCAGCGGTTCGTGCGTTTTTGCAGGAGGACGTCCAGGCTGGAACCGGAAAAGGAATGGTGCAGCAGGGTGTATGAAAGCGGCCTGGAATCCGATTCGTATTCCCTGTAAAAATAATCCTTGAGTATGAAATGGTCCGTGCCGAGAAGCGTGTATTTGGAATCATGGATCCTGTAATATTCGTTGATCAGGGAGGTGCTGCGGTCTATGTCCCATTTATGGCGCCAGCGTATGAGGTACCGCTCGAATTCATCCGGCGTCCCCTCGTCAAGGGTGGTATCTTTCTCGTGCGCGTAATAAAATTTAAAGTTGCCTTTACCGGCGATCCTGGTGTCGTATTTGGCGCCGACCCCCTCGGCCACTCCGAGTTTGCTCCTGTAATCAAGATATATCCGGCCTTCCGCGTTATCGCAGATGTCGAAACGCGTCGTGGTAAGCAGAAACGGCCCCCATCCGCCGCGGGTGCCGGGGGTCAACTGGACGCGCATAAAGGGATCCGCGAAAGAATGAGTGAAATACGGCAGGTAGAACAAAGGCATATTCCAGATACGAAAGACGTTCTCCCTGGCGGTGACGCGCTCCCCGGTCTTGAAATCTATCTCCTCCGCGCTGAACCTGTAATCCGGGGTATCGTATTCGCAGGTAGTGTAATAACCGCGCCTGGCGATTATCTCGTCCTGCCCCACCTTACTTACCGATTCGGCCCTGCCGAAGTAAGGCGGCGAATTGAAAGCGGCGTTACTCGCCTCGCCGGTCTTGGTTTTCAGATTATAGGAAAAGGACTCCGCCTCGATTATGCCGCGGGCATCGGAAACCTTGACGTTCCCGGAAGCCTTCGTGTCCTTGGTGACGGTGTCCGCCTGAAGGCTGCTGCAAGTCAGCGTGCTGTCTTTGTATTTCACCTCCACGTTGCCCGAAGCGGAAACTTTCTTTTCTTCGGTGGAATACTCAACATTATCGCCGTTGACGGTCACTCCCTGCTGCGCGTCCTGCGCGAAGGCCGCGCGCGCCGACAACAGCGCCGCGATGAGCAACCCGTTACCTATGAAAGATATCCTCATTCTACTCCCGGTACGCTTCAAACCGCCGACGTATTAAGCTGCGCTATCTTATTCCAGTCGTTCAGGAACCTTTGCACCCCGATATCGGTCAAGGGATGCCTGACAAGCTGTTCGATAACCGCGTAAGGGATGGTCGCGATGTCCGCTCCGATCTTGGCCGCCTCGGCGACGTGCATCGGGTTCCTTACCGAAGCCACGATTATCTGCGTCTTAAAACCGTAATTCCCGTAAATCAGTTTTATGTCCCTGATCAAATCAATCCCTTCCTGCGAGACGTCGTCCAGCCTTCCGATAAAAGGCGAAATGTAATCCGCCCCGGCTTTCGCCGCAAGCAGCGCCTGGGAAGAAGAAAAACACAGCGTCACGTTGGTTTTTATCCCCTTCCGGGAAAGCGCTGCGACCGCCTTGAGCCCTTCTTTGATCAGCGGGACCTTTATAACGATATTTCCGGCGATACGCGAAAGACGCATCGCCTCCTCGACCATGCCGCCGGCTTCCAGGCTGACGACTTCCGCGCTGACCGGGCCGGAGACGATGGAGCATATCTCCTTGAGCAGTTCCACGGGGTCGCGTTTCTCTTTCGCCATCAGGGTAGGGTTGGTGGTCACGCCGTCTATCAATCCCAGCGCCGCCGCCTCCCTTATCTCGCCGGTATCGGCAGTATCCAGAAATAATTTCATATTCTAATCCTCCCGGCGGCCGCAAGAGCCGCGCCTATCAAACCCGCGTCGTTGCCCAGCGCGGCCTTCATCACCTTAACCCTGCGCCCCTGCACCGGCATCGCCCGTTTCGACAGATTTTCCTTTATACCGTCGAAAAGCGGCCGGCCGGCCGAAGAGACCCCTCCTCCGACAACTATCACATCCGGGTTCAAAACGTTGCTCAACCCGGCCAAGGCTATGCCGATATGCGTTGAGACCGCCCGCCAGAAGCAGAGCGCTTTTCTGTTACCTCCGGCAGCCAGCGCGCTCGCCTTTTCCAGGGTAATGGACGCCCCGAGAGCGGCACGCGCTTCTTTAAGCAGGGCGCCGTTGCCGGCGTAACGCTCAAGACAAGCCTTCCCTCCGCAGGGGCACGCCGGTCCGTTCTCGTTCAAAGGCAGATGCCCGATCTCACCGGCGGCGTTGTCGGCGCCGCGATAAAGCTTTCCCTCGATTATCAATCCGGCGCCCACCCCGGTGCCGAGCGTGAGGCAGACGGCGTTACGGCTGCCTTTCGCGGCGCCGAGCGTGTATTCGGCCAAAGCCATCATCTTGGCATCGTTATCCACCACGCAGGGGATGCCGCAGGCGGCGGTAAAAACCGAACTTAACGGCACATCCTTCCAGCCGGGTATGTTCGGCAGGAAATGAACAACCTGCCTGTCGAAATCCACCGGTCCGGGCACGCCTATCCCGGCGGCGGAGATATCCTTAAGAGCCAGGCCGAGCCGCGAGGCCAACTTCTTCGCGGCGCAGACCAGCGCTCCGATCACCGCTTTCTTTCCCGCGCAAGCCGGTGTCGGCATAGACATCTTCTCGAGTATGGAGAGCTTTTCGCTGAAAACGGCGGCTTTTATACTGGTACCGCCCAAATCCAGGGCAATGAAGTATTTACGTCTCATAGATTTCGGGGTTGGCTGGAACGTATACGCGCCGTATCTGCACAGGCACCCGTTTCAGCGGCTTCATTCTATATGAAAGCCGTTTTAAATGCAAGTTAAATATCGGTTTCCGTTCCGGATTTTAGCCTATCATAAGCCCCTCCACCCGCGCGCGCTGTCCGTCCGACGAACCGGTCAGACAGTTCACCAGACCGCTGTGCCGCCACTGCAACATACANNTTGCGCGGCAGGAACCAGTAACGTCCGCCCACTTTCAGGTCAACCCGGCGGTCGCGCACTATTCCTTCGTATGCCTGCGCCGAATAATAACCGATATCTTTGACCGTGCCTGAACGAGCGGCAAGCGGACCGCTGATGCACCAGACGACCACGCCGTTGTCCAGGTCTGATTCCAATACCACTCCGCAATGTGTGACCGGACATCCGCAGGACATTCCCATAGGGCGGCCTGTCAGCAGGTCTCCTGCCCGGATCCCCTGTTTGCCGATCCTATCCGGGTTATATAACAATATCGTTTCCCTGGGGCCGGGATCTCCGGGCAGGGTATCCAGAATGAAATCGAACGGCCGGCCGAGCGAATCATTCCAAGAGCCGGCAGCCGTGGAAGAACACCCGCTTACTGTATGCGTTCCGGGCCGCAGGTACGGGCACAGATACGCCGCCGAAGGATCTTCTTTTATGAGCAACGCGAGTTCCCCGCAGGAGCGCCTGCCGCACAAACCGCAGTCTAGTCCCGGCAGTTTTTTCATTCTTTTGTCTCCTCTTTCATTCGCCCCGGTAGAATATGCCGTTATCCAGAGGCCGCACTACCCCGAAATGTTTTTGCCAGCCGGTTTCTTTCCTGCCTACGCATACGGTGCAGGTGCCTACCGGAGGGCTGCCCCGCATTTTGAAATCTATACCTTGTATATCCGGTGCGGCCGTTATCCTCGCCGCTACGGCGTCGATACCTATCCCGTACAAAGCGTTGGACTCGAAAACCGGGATGCCGGGGGCAGCCTTCATCACCCCCGCCCGAAAAACCTCCCTTTCCGCTTGAGATATCAGATCTATCTTGGTGATGACTGCGGCGTCGGCCAGGGTCAACATCGGCCCTATCTTCATCGGCAGGTTCATTCCGGCGGTAGCTTCCAGCACCGCTATTCCCAGCGCCCCCTCTACATAAGGAGAGCAACGAAGGCAAAGCCCGGCCGTCTCAAGCATAAGCACAGACGCGCCGCACTCTTGCGCCCATGCAACGGCATCGCTGAAAACCATGACATTGCAGTGGTCCGGGCATAACTCGCCGGAAAATACTTTTTTTGCCGGTATCCCGAATTCCGACGCAAAGATAGCGTCCTCGGAGGCATACTGCACGTCTATCTTGAGGTAAGCGGGTTTCATCCCGGCTTTTATAAGCCTGCGCGCCGCCTGGCGGAGGACTGTAGTTTTTCCGGCGGTCGAAGGCCCGGCGCAAATCACCGCTTTCATGGCCGCCCTCCGCACCGGCGCGCGCCGGGAAGACAATTCAGGAATCCCGCCTCCACTTTTTCTCCGTCCCTGATAAGCCGCCGCAGACGCAGCACGACCTCATCCAGGCGCCTGATCTCTTCGGCCGCGGCGCGCTCCGCCCTGTCTGAATGCACCAGTTTAGTCATCGTGCCGTTTTTCATCACGATACGAAAATCGGACATCAGGGCGATCCCGGGGTCGTGAGTAACGAAAACGAATATTTTTTTGTAATTCTTCAGCAATTCCAGGGCCCGGCCGCGGTCGATACCGGCATTCTCTATCTCGTCCAGCAGGATTATGGGTGAATTCCCGATCACCACCGCGTCGGCAATTAGAAGCGCTCTGGTCTGCCCGCCCGAAAGTTCGGTCATGCCGTTGTGAGGGTCCAGCGGCTCTCCGGTTAGCTGGTTCGCAAAATTCACCGTTTCCTCCACCGCGGAAAGAACGTCTGCGCTGGACCTTACCGAAGCGTGTATCTTAAGGAATTCGAATACCGGCAGATCGGAAAGAAAATTGGTATGCTGGGTTATAAAAGCCACCGGATTACGAGCGGGATCTCCCGACGCCTCGGGCGGGAGACGTTCGCCGTTGATAAAGATCTTGCGCCTGCTCGGCGTGTTATCAAAAGCGAAAAGCGCGATGTCGTCTATAAGAGTAGTCTTCCCCGATCCGGTAGGTCCGACGATGCTGACGACATCTCCCATTTTTATCTCTACTTCGAAGACGCCGTCCGCCTGTCCGGACTTTCCTATCCCGCCGGTTATCTTGAGACGCTCGATATCCATTTCACGTTCCATCTTTAGCATGCGCCGCCGGCATGTAAATCGCACTCCAGCCCGGGCAGCGGTCAATAATGAAAAAACTCTCCGTTCACCAGTTTATCCAGAAACTTTCCATGCCTGCCGCCCAGTCCCTTTAAATATTCCTTGTCATAAGTCAGAATTTCTCCGGCAACCCGCGCGCAATAACCGCAGTCGGAGCAGCCTTCAGGCGGACAGCCGGAAGTGACGAATTTCTCGATAAAACCGTTCAGTTTTGTGTTGTCTATGCGGATTCTGAAATCCTGCAGTATATTCCCAAGCTCGGCCAGGGAAAAAAGGTTGAGCTCGCGGGGATGAAAAAAATACCTGAGTTTCAACGGCAGCGTGCGTAAATCAAGCACGGTCTTGCCGTGAAACATCGGCAGCAGATCCACCAGGTTGCCGTCGTATCTGCGGCCGGCGTAAGCCCGCGCGATAAGCAATAGTTTCTCCGTGGAGCAACGCCTGTCGATCAGTTTGAACGCGCCGATGCCTGCGGATTCATAAACGGCCAGGTCTTCCGGCCTGATCCACTGGGAAGAGATGAACTTCACCGGGTCGCTCAGACGGATAAACTTGCAGAAAAGATTGCAATAATCCACGGCGAAACCGGGCCTGCGCGCAGAATCCACCTGCGAGCTGTGGGCGTCGTAAGCGGTATGATACCTGGAGAGAGGACAATCCAGCAAACAGGAGGTATTGGCTATTACCCTTAATTCGCAGGAAATCCTATTCTTAAGCAGCCGGATCATGGAGAAATTACGGTTCATCAAGATGTGAGAAAGCGTGATCTGATCGGCCCCGAGTTCCTGCCAGAAAAGAGCTCCCTGCAGGGACCCGACCCCCGCGTTGGTGGAAACGCATACTTTGAAACGGGGATATCTCTTCTTTATAATCTGCAGAAAATAGGGGGCCGCTACGGTGATGGAATCCACCTCGGAGCGTTCAAGCCAGCTCAACAACTTACCTATCTCCCTGTTCCCGGAACGGCTAAACTCCCGGAAAGAACCGCAGGCGGCGTTCAAAAGATAATTAAATTTAATCCCCGCCCCGTGCAGCTTGCGGACATGCCCGGCGACCCGGGCACGGGAAACGTTCGGGAGAATGAACGCCGACCGGCCGCCTCCCACGACGTCCACGGCAAGCTTGCCGTAACATTCGGCTATCCCCAGCGCTTTGTATTCTGGTATCAACGCGTCATCCCAGTTAGTGGGCATAATCAGTTTCAATCCGTACCTCCATGCTCTACTATTATATCCGGCGGCTTGAGATATTACCAGGGAGAATCTCCTCCGCAACGCTCTCCCCCGCGCGGCGGCAGTAGTTCTTTTAGAATATCCTCCTGCCTTTTGAATGCATATAAACGTTCTTCTTCATCGAACTCTACAGCCTCGCGTGCCTTTTCGTCGCAGAACCGGCATTCGCCACAGGCCGCGCCGTTGCAACCGGATTGGTAGAGCTTTTCAATGAAGCCGTCAAGCTTGGCGTTGTCCACTCTAAAAACATCTTTTCCCGCCTCCGTCTTGTTCTCCCACAAAAGCAGGTCAAAGAGATTGCCCCGGTAGGCACCCTGATAATAAGCGTCTATCAAAATCTTTAGTCTTTCCTCCGGCAGGGAAGAACCGGAAAGCTCCAGCATATCCGCGCCGAGACGGTTGTAAAAACCGGCGTCTTCGGGTCTGATCCAGGTGGCCTTCAACAGCATTGCCGGATCGCAAAGATATATCCTCCGGCACCCGGCCAGGTCATAATCAAAAAGAGCGGTTTTTGCTCCGCTGCGGTGCGCGCCGAAGAACGGGTGATGAAAAGAAAACGGACAGTTCAATAATCCGGGTGTATTGGCGGAAAGCCTCAACTCGCAAGACACGGCGGCGCGTATGGATTTTAACAGGCCGAAATCGCGGTTCACCCTGACGGAGGACAAGGTCAGGGAGTCAGCGCCGAGTTCAAGCCATAAGCGGGCCCTTGCCGCGCAGTCGATATGGGCGGAACCGGAGACGTTCACTTTGAAGAGCGGGAACCTTTTTTTTATCAGCTCCAGCAAATACGGAACGCTCACCGTAAGCCTGTCGGCTCCGCATGCGGCAAGCCGGTCCAGCAGGCTTTCAATACCGCGCTGCCAGTTACGGCCCCATTCGCGGTTATCCAGGCACGCTTCATCCAGGAGATAATTGAAAGAGAACCCTTTGGCGCGCACCGCCCGTATGTGCCCGGCGTGCCGGGCCTTCAATCCCGCTTCCGCTTTCCCGCGCACTTCCGCGGCCTTCTGGGGAGAAAGGCTCTCTATAAAAGCATCGTCCCAGTTCGCGGGCACGGACAACTTCATCTTATCCTCCCCGTCCGGAAGAGAGCGCCGCCGGCAATCTCTTCCAGGAAAGCTTCGAAACGTCCGGCCGCCTGCTTCAGGTAATCCGGATCTATCTTCACCGAACGTCCGGCGACATCTTTGCAATAACCGCACTCGCCGCAGTCTTTATGCGCGCAGGAAGAATGGAGAAAGAAATCCAGGAATCCGTCGAGCGAACGGTTGTCTATGAATATCTTTCTGCGGGAAACGATATCCCGGAAAGAGTAAAGCCTGCGCAGGTCCACGCTGAAGGGCCGGAAAAAGAAAAAAAGGTTCCTAACCCGGGAAGAGGCCGCGCGGCGGAGCGTATCGGAAGGTTCCGAAAAAAGGTCCGCCAGGTTACCGTCATAACGTCCTTGGCTGTAAGCCGTGACTATTCGCTTTATCCTGCTCGTGGGCATAGTGCGGTTGACCAGCTTCAAGGCGTTTATCCCTCTCTGCGCGTAAATCCCCTTGTCCTCGGGGCGGATCCACCCGGAGCGGATAAAATGCTCCGGGGACTTGAGTTTAATGAGAGAACAACGCAGGAAACAATAATCTATCACGAACCCCCCGCTCCTATGCCCGCGCTGCGAGGCATGCGAACTGATCGCGGAATGATACCTGAAAAAGGGACAGCCGTAGAGACAGTCCAGATTGGCTATCAGGCGCAGTTCGCAGCCGACGGCCGAACGTATCTGCCGTAAAGCCTCAAAATCGCGGTTGACGTCCGTTGCCGAAAGAGTCAAACCGCCGGCGCCCAACTTTTCCCAGAAAACGGCCTCTTCCCCGGTTCTTATCCCCGCCTGCGTGGAAACATATATCTTTAAACACGGATAATTGACCTTTATGAATTCCAGCAGGTACGGTATGGAAACGGTCACGCAGTCGGCCCCGCAAGCGCATATCCAGTCAAGCAGCCCGCGCAATCGTTTTCTGCCCGCCGGGGTCAGTTCGGAGTTACCCAGGCAAGCCGAATTCAGCAGATAGTTGAAAGACAGGCCTTTGGCGCGGATCGAAGCGATATGCGCGGCGGCTTTCGCGCGACCGACAGCGGGTAAAATGCAGGAAGGCCTGCCGCCCCCGGTAAAATCCCGGTCAAGCTGTCCGTAGAATCCGCTTATCTCCTGTAAGGGGAGCTCTCGCAGAATATCGTCCTGCCAGTTCGTCGGGACTATCAATTTCATGATCGTTTTAGAAATATTCTTCTTGTTTTTTTCAAACTGCCGAAGAGAAAAATGAACAACAGCCAGGACCCGCCGAGAATAAGATTGCGCAGGGTTATTGTCCCACGGGCGAGGTTTTTTATTATTACTCCCGGACGGGCGTAGTATTCCATCATACCCTTGCGCTGGAAATGGCGCAAGGTGTCGCCGCTCATACCTTGCGGGGCATAAACCAGTCCTCCGCCCAGATGTGTCCAATCAGCCCAACTGGTAAACTTCTCCGGGGATTCTCTTATCAGTTTTTTACCGTGTTCCTCGAAGAAACGGGACCCCGGATAAGGCACCGCAAGATTGAACTTCACTATGTCGCAATTCAACTCTTTGGCGAAATCTATCGTCTGCCTGCAGGTAGCCGGCGTTTCCCCGGGCAGGCCGAGAATGAATAACCCCTGTGAAAAGATACCCGCTTTCGCGGTCTCCCGCACCGCGAACCGGGCCTGTTCCAGGGTGGTGTGCTTGTTCAACCGCTCGAGCACCTCCCGGCTTCCCACCTCTATCCCGTACATGATAAGGTGCGCCCCGGCTTCCTTCATCGCGCGCAGCAGGCGCGGAGTCACTTTATCCACTCTGGTCTCCGTGCACCAACGGACCTTTTTATGCAGACCGCGCCGGATGATGATCCGGCAGAAACGCAGGCCGCTATCTTCGTCCCAGGGGAAATAAGCGTCGCTGAAACCGAAATATCCTACCCGCAAGGTATCGGCAAAATATTCCATTTCGTCGGCCACTTTCTCAAGGTCACGGAAACGCATGCGCGGATATACTTTATCCTGGGAACAATAATAACAGCGGTATTTGCATCCCCGGGAAGCGATAATCGGGAACGCGCCGGACCTGTTAATCGCTACCAGAGGCGCCTCCTTATAAAGGTCGGCGTCGAACAAATGCCAGGCCGGCAGCGGCAGGGAATCGAGGTCGTCGCGCAGAGGCCTGTCCGGGTTGTCGACAACCGCGCCGTCGTCGTTGTAGCTTATGCCGGGCGTTTCTCTCCAGGATTTTCCGCAACGGATGTTACGGCAGACCTCCAGCAGGGTATCCTCCCCTTCTCCCCTCACTACGATATCCGCCATACCGTCTCCCAGCATGTCCGAAGGAAAACACGTGGCGTGAATATGGCCCAGAATTATCGTAACGTCCGTATTTTCTGCGCGGATACGGGATATCATCCTTTTAATGTCGGGGACAACTGTAGTTAAAGCCGCGGCACCTATCACCTCGGGCTTAAATGAAGCTATCTTCCGCAAAAGGGCGTCATCCCCGGTTTTCAGCGCGAATTGGTCATACACGGCGACCTCAAAACCGTCTTTTTCCAGCACGGCCGAGAGATAGGCCAGCCCCAAAGGGGCTATCGGCGCGCAAAACTTGCGATAAGCCCAGCTTTTAGATACCACGCTGGAATCAGGATTGATCAGCAATACTCTCATACTTTCCCCGCGCATAGTATCATCTCCGCAGTTCGTAATAATAGATCTCTACTCCTTCGAACGCGCGGTTTTCCTTTACGAGCCTCTGCCGGGAAAGAAATTCCGCCATCCCGGCCGGAGGCCGGATTATCTCCCTGTTCCAGCCGCCGCAAACGAGCCACAACCCGCCTTCTTTCCCGTGTAACTGCCGCTCAGCGGCGGTTTTGACCCACGGCATTCTCAACATACCGTAAAGAGTGTTCTTTTCATATTTATCTTCTACGGGAGAATCTATCAGAAAAATCCCGGGGAGCATCCGGCGCGGCAGGTAACAAGCCATAGGATACAGCATACCATAATGAGATAAAAGTACGGTCTCCTCCGGCTTGTATGCCCGCTTTATGTAGTCGCATACTTCGCGCAGAGGTTTATTCATTACCACGCCGGCAGAAGGCTCGAAATTCTCGTTCCGGTAATAACCCCGCAGCGCCAACATCGAAACGGCGAGGAATACCGCGGATAAACAAACCGCCGCGGCCGGACTGCGGCGGAAAAGCAGGCGTAAACCGCAAGCAAACAGAAGATAAAAATAACCGCTTGCGAAAATAAGCGGCCTGTCGAACAACAGTGGGCAAAATAACGGCGATAACGCCAAGGCCGCCAGGAACGGAACAAAAATGGAAACAAATATAAAGACCGCGGAATCACTCCGGCCCCAGGAATATGCCCCGTCTCTTCTGACGGCACAGCGCGCCAGACAAAGGGTTGGCGCCAGACAGACCGCCAAGGTCGCCAGGGTGCCGGCAGTAGAGCCGGAAAAAGCGGTGTGGTAGCCGAAAAAGAAATTCTTGAATATCCCGGCTAACTGACCCGGCGTAGGCGGCGGAACCCAGAAGTGCCCTCTAACCCGCAGAATATGATGCAGCATCTTGCCGCTCCAGGGCAAGAAAAGCAAAGCGGTAAATAAAGACGACGCAACCCAGTATTTTACCGTTCTGCGGCCGGAGCGGCAAATAGAATAGAACAGCACAAATACGGCCTGGCCACCGAGCAGAAGAAAAGCTGAATAATGAGTATAAAGGGCCAGGGCATTAACCAGGGAATGCCCCGCCCAAAAAAGCTTCCTCCCGTTTTTTAACGCCGTTATAAACAATAAGCCCGATGCCAGAGAAAGACATTCGAACAAAGCGTACATCTTTATTTCCTGCGCGTAGTATACCTGAAAAGCGGAAATACCCATTAACGCCGCCGAAGACAGCGCGATATCCGTTCCAAAGAGTGATTTTCCTATCGCGTAGATTAAAACAACGGCTAACAGGCTGAACAGCACAGAAGGCAGGCGCAATGCCCGTTCATTGAAAACAAGAGGGGTATCTTCTTCTGTTTTCTGCAGAGAGGAAACTTCCGCCTCCGGCGGCGCGGAGATTTGCGTTAAATAGCGCCATAAGATCCGAAAAAGGGGCGGATGGATATCTCCACTGCCGGTATCCGTGTTCTCCGGAGCGGGATTGTAAACCTCAAGAACTATTATGGACTCGTCAAACCATAATGACCTTTGCCCTAAGCCGTGGAGACGCGCAGCTACAGAGACAAAAACAATCAAAAGCGCCAGCAGTATATGCGCGCGGACGCGCAAAAAGGCTCTCCCGCCGGCGGACGCGTACCCTTCACCTGAACCGGAAGAATCGCCCGGAATATTATTTTTCATAAAGGCTATCCAATCCTCCGTCCGCGCATACGCGAAAAACCGGTATGGTCTTTAACACGAATTTCATCTGTCGTACCATCCGGGGCGCTTTAAGCGCATAAAACCGGTGAATCCTTCAACGCTTCTTTTGCCGCGCAGGGCATCCCAAAGAGACAAAAAAAACATCTTCAGAGTATTCTTGAGAAACCAGCGGTAAAGACCCCTCTTATGTTTATGCCGTGAAAAAAGCCCGCGTATTAACCAGTGCGGCCTGTAAAGCACATAACGCTTGTTCAATTCCATATTCAGCTCTGAAAGCTCCGCCCTGGATAATCCGGTCTCGGAAGGCATCAATGGGGTCGCCCAATCGTATTTGCTGAAATCGGGTTCCAGGAGACGGCCCTGCGCTTTGACCTCCTGGTAAAGGAACGTCCCGGGCACCGGGGCGACCGGATGAAAAGCGGGATAATCTATATCGATCTCCACCGCGTATTTAACGAGATCAAGCATGGACTCCCTGGTGTCGAACGGCAGGCAGGTAACAAACGTCCCCTGTCGGAAAACGTGCGGGTATTTATTCTTGAATATCGCAAAAACCTCCTTGATCATATCACGAGTATAGGCGGTTTTTTTGAGGAGCCGCAGATCTTCAGAACAGCATCGCTCCACCCCGATCAGCGGATGCACCATCCCGGCCCGGACCATCTTCGCGAGTATGCCGAGTTTCTCGTCTCGCAAAGTGAAATCGGCCCGGATAAAAGCCCACCAGTAAAGGTCTTTGTAATTCCTTTTCAGAAGGCCTTCGCAAAACTCGTTTGTCCACTCGGGCTGAACATTGAAAGTAGGATCAGCCCAAAGAATATAACGCCGGCCGTATTTTTTATAGACGATATCGACTTCTTCCAGCGTTCGCTGAACGCTCTTGGTCCGGTAGCGCGGAGAAACTTCAAGCTCGCCTTTCTCGATATCATTGCGTTTTTGCGTACCCCAGAACGTCCATAAGGAACAAAAATTGCAGCGGTCCACGCAGCCACGGGAATGCTCCAGTGTGGCGCTCTGCGGCCAGATGTAGCCGAAACGGGAATATCTGCCCATCGGCATAAGGTCATAAGCCGGCAACGGCAGGCTGTCCAGGTCGGAAACCATTTCGCGCGGGGCCGTGCGCGCGGCCCTGCCGTTCTTGAGATAGGCGATCCCTTTAACCCCGGAAAGATCCGCCCCTCTGCGCAGGGCGGCGACAAGCTCCACGATCGTCTCTTCACCTTCGAAACGCACGATAAAATCCAGAGGAAATGACTTAAGGCTGTGTTCATACATCCAGGAGAAGAAATGCCCGCCTGCCACGGTAACTATGCGCGGATCTATATCCTTGGCGAGAGAAAAAAGACGGGCCGCCTCATGATGATAAAGGGCCTCCTCCCCGGCCCCTATCATATCCGGCCTTTCGAGCTCGATTATATCACGCAGGCTCTTCCAGCCGATCTTTAAGGGAGGACAGTCGATTATCTTGACCGTTATCTCCGGACAGGCCCTGCGCACGGAGGCGGCTATACAGGGGAGCCCGAGCGGCAGAAGAAAATTATCCGATTCGTTTATAAACGGCCATAAATAACGGGGAGGCCGCACCAGCAGGATTTTCCTGATATCCGTGTAATGAGACATAAACTAATGAACAAGCCACCTTTCTACCCGCATTCGTTTGAATTCGTAAAAACCGGGGATTAGCAAATGAAGCTCCGCGAACTGATCCTTCGATAATACCTGGCAGTGAGTCTGTTTATTCGCGCTTTTAAACGGGAATAAATATCTTCCCAGGTGTGCCTTCCGGGCAAGCCGCAACTTTTTATTTCCGTATCGAGGAATCGGTCCAGGACAACACCGGTGCGGGGACTTACCGCAGCATGTCTTCCGGCGATTTTATGATTATAGCATCTGAGACGGGATTTAGAAAGCCGGATTTGAAGAAATGCCCGCAGTTCTTTCAAGGATAAGCCCGCGTTTTTATTTTTCCGGGCCCCGGCTTTTATCCTTGATAAAAAAAATGCTTCCGCCGGCAAGACCGTCGAGGGCCCTGCGATAAGCAGCGAGCGCGGCCTCTTTGATGCCGACGGATACGGTCAAAGCTCTGGAAGCCGCGTCGCGGCAGTAACCGCAGGATGAACAATCGTATCCACGGCACTTTCCTTGACGAAAGAATTCCAGAAAGCCGTCCAGTTTACGGTTATCCAGGTATATCCCTCCGGTAGAAAGCGTGCGGCCGAGAGCGGCCAGGCGCAGGATGTCGTATTGAAAAGGCCGGAAGAAATAAAAGAACTTCTTCAAAGCCTGCGGTCCGGAATTGACGACGTACTTATCCGTGTTAAAAGGAAAAATATCCAGGAGATTACCATCATACCTGCCGGCTGTATAAGCCGAAACGATGCGCGCCAGCTCTGCGGTCTTCATTCCCCTGTCCACAAGCTTTATGCGGTCAACGCCGGCTTCTTCGTAAAAACGCACATCCTCGGGACGGATCCATACCGCCGATAACATCCTTTCCGGCTCAGACAAACGCATGAACCTGCAGAGAAGAGAACAATAATCGATATGGAAACTTCCCGTTTCGCGCCGGCGCGAGGCGTGGCTGGAGATGTTCCCGTGATACCGCTGAAGATGACAATTGGGCAGACACGGCAGATTGGCTATTAATTGCAGGCGGCAGTGTACGCGCCTGCGTATAGCGCCCAGCAGGCGAAAATCGCGGTTGACATCCGCGCAGGAAAGGGTGATCTGTTCGGCGCCCATATCTTCCCAGTAAGCGGCGCGCGCCGGCGTATCTACCGCGGCACCCACCGAAACCGAGGTCTTGAAATGAGGAAAGGATTTTTTCACCAGAGCCAGCAGATAAGGCGTGGAAACGGTCACCCCATCCGCCCCCGCGAGAGAAATAACATCAAGAAGACGGCGTATCTTCACCTGCCCACGCCTCGTCCATTCCATGTTGCCGGTGCAAACCGGGTTCAAAAGATAATTAAAAGTCAATCCCAGGTAATGAGCGCGCCCGACCTCGCGGCAAAGCGCTTTCCTGCCGGCTGAAGGAAGCAGGCAGTAAGCATGCGCTCCGCCCAGGCAGTCGGGCTCCATTTTGCCGTAAACTTCGGCTACCGACGAAGTATCTATCGTATCCAGCAGATCCGTCTGCCAGTTAATCGGCACGGAAAACTTCATTGTAAACTCCGTTTTTTGCGGGTCACGCCGTCTGAGTTATCCAATAGAGATGGGTCTTGCGCCCAGGCATTATTATATCATATCCGCGGGAAAGTTCCTAAAAGAGGGCCGAAAAACGGGGCGTCAGGAGGCGGAGCAGACGCGGTTACGTCCGCCGTGCTTCGCCATATAAAGGAATTTGTCGGCGCTGTCCACCAGGCTCTCC
>DIEK01000048.1 GCA_002418595.1 Candidatus Omnitrophica bacterium UBA5776
GATGGAGTGCGCCGCTAAATACGCCCGCCAGCGCGTGCAGTTCGGCAAACCTATCTCCAGTTTTCAGGGCATACAATGGATGCTCGCCGACATGGCCACGGAAGTGGAAGCGGCCCGCGCATTGGTTTACGCCTGCGCCCGCGCCATAGACGCCGGCTGTAAGGACGTCGGCAGGGATTCCGCGATGGCCAAGCTTTTCNNCGGACGTGGCTATGAAGGTTTCTACCGATGCCATTCAGATACTTGGCGGCTACGGCTATATGAAGGACTATCCGGCCGAGAAATACATGCGCGACGCCAAGATCACGCAGATATACGAAGGCACCAATCAGATACAGCGCAATATCATCGGTCTGCAGTTGATAAAGGATATGGCGAAATAGTGTGCCGGCGGAAGAGAAGCGTTTCCTCAGAGTAAAATTCGGGTTAAAATAGCCAATCAAGGAAAGCGTAAAATGAACATAATCGTTTGCATTAAACAGGTTCCCGAAACTACGGAAGTAAGGATCAATCCGGAAACCAACACTTTGATCAGGGACGGAGTGAAATCCATCATCAATCCGTTCGATATGTACGCCATAGAAGAGGCGGTGAGGCTTAAAGAACGTTTCGGCGGCAAGGTTAGCGTCGTTACTATGGGGCCGCCGCAGGCGGAGTGCGCTTTGCGTGAAGCGATCTCCATGGGCGCGGACGACGGGTTCCTGGTGTGCGACCGCGCTTTTGCCGGCAGCGATACCTGGGCGACAAGCTACACCCTTGCCGGGGCAATACGCAAGATCGGGGTTTTCGACCTGATCATCTGCGGTAAACAGGCTTCGGACGGAGACACCGCGCAGGTCGGCCCGGGCATAGCCACGCACCTGGACATCCCCCAGGTCACTTACGTTAAGAAAATAGAGGAGGCCGGCGAGAAGTCGATGCGCGTTGAGCGCATGCTGGAGGAGGGCTTCGAGATAATCGAAACCCCGCTGCCGGCGCTGATTACAGTGGTAAAAGAAATAAACGATCCGCGCATTCCGTCTTTGAAAGGGATGATGCGGGCCAAGTCGGCCAAGATAACCATGCTGGGGCAGAAAGAGCTCAACCTCAATACCACGAAGATCGGGCTTTGCGGTTCTCCGACGCAGGTGGTGAAGATATTCACGCCTCCGCAGAGGCAGGGCGGCCAGATGCTCCAGGGGGAGACCGCGGAGGCAGCAAAACAACTTGTGGGACTTATTAAAGACGAGGTCAATTAGAGATGGCTATCAAAATTATTCTGGATAAATGTACCGGCTGTTCTTTATGCGTGAAGACCTGCCCGTTCGGGGCAATAAAAGTTAATGCCTCGCGCAAGGCGGAAGTGGACGCCGTCAAATGCACGCTTTGCGGAGCCTGCGTGGACGCCTGCAAGTTCAAGGCCATAGAGCTGGTGAAGACGCAGGAACGCTGCGTTATGCCCGGCATAGAGAACTATAAAGGCATTTGGGTTTTCATCGAGCAAAAGAAAGGCAAGGTACAGTCGGTTGCCTACGAACTGCTCGGCAAGGCGCATGAACTATCCGGTAAGCTGGGTTGTCAGGTCAGCGGAGTGCTTATCGGACACGGGATGGACGACCAGCTGGACGAGTTGTTCTGGCACGGCGCGGACAATATCTATCTGGTCGAGGCGCCGGAACTGGCGAATTTCCAGGATGAGCCTTATACCAATATACTCGTGGAGTTGATAAAGAAACACAAGCCGGAGATAATGCTTTGCGGCGCCACCGCCATCGGGCGTTCTTTGATCTCCCGCGTGGCGATAACAGTGAACGCCGGCTTGACCGCTGATTGCACCGGCCTGGATATCGACCCGAAGCGGAAAATTCTTCTGCAGACGCGCCCGGCTTTCGGCGGTAACATCATGGCTACCATCATCAGCCCCAACCACAGGCCTCAGATGTCCACCGTCAGGCACAAAGTGATGCAGCCGATGGCCCCGGACAAGCATCGTAAGGGAAAAGTGATCAGGGAGACATTCCCGTCTTCGTTTTACGCTTCGCGCACCAGGCTGCTGGATATCGTGGAAGAGGTGGAGTCTCTGGTGAATATCGCGGAGGCCGACATCATCGTCTCCGGGGGGCGCGGTATGGGCGCGAAGGAGAATTTCAAGATTTTGGAAGAACTGGCGCACGTGCTGGGGGCGGCGGTGGGATCTTCCAGAGCGGCGGTTGACGCCGGCTGGATGCCTTATTCGCATCAAGTGGGGCAGACCGGCAGGACCGTGGCGCCGAAGATATACTTCGCCTGCGGCATATCCGGACAGATCCAGCACCTGGTGGGTATGCAGTCGTCAAAGATAATCGTGGCCGTCAACAAGGATCCGGAAGCTCCGATCTTCAAAATCGCCACCTACGGCATACTCGGGGACGTGATGGAAGTGATACCGGCCCTGACCAGGGCCTTCAAGCAGGCGCTTAATAAATAACGAAGCACGAAGGAAGAGGGACGAAATAAAAAACAAACGTTCTTCATCCTTCGTCTTTCTTATGACCTTTAGTTTCTTGACAGCCCCGCCAATTCTTCTATAATAAAACCGGCGATTGGATGTAACACTGCGGAGAGGTTATGTATTTTAAGAAGCTCGAGATCGTCGGTTTTAAATCCTTCTGCGACAAGACTACCCTTCATTTCGAACCCGGGGTGACCGCCGTCGTCGGTCCGAATGGGTGCGGAAAATGTCTTCGCTATGACAGTCTGGTAACGCTTGAGAACGGCTCGAAAGTCAAGATAGGCGATTTGGTGGAGAATGCTTTATTAAACTCTTCCCGGATCGAAAATCTGGATGATGGGCTGATGACAAGCGAAAACGGTGACAACGTAAAAGTCCTGTCTTTGAACCTGGAATCGCTCAAGATAGAAAATAGGCCTGTTTACGCGTTCATCAAAAGAAAAGCGCCGGAATATCTTCTGGAGATCCTGACTAAATCCGGCAAGTCGGTGACCACCACGCATTACCACCCTTTTTTCAGCATAAAGAACGGCCAGGTAATAGATTTAAAAGCCGAAGATCTGAAGACCGGGATAAGAATCGCCGTGCCGCGGCAACTGCCGGTCACAAACGCCTCCTCCGGGCTTGATCTCTGGAAAATATTACGAAAATTCGGCAGAAACGATCTTGTTTACGTTCCTTTTTCCCCTGAATTGTCGGATTTTATATCGCGGATCAAGATGAATGATCCGGATACAGCCGTCGTATCCAACAGCGCGGCTGTCTGCAAGACAGTCGTATCTTCCGTCAACTCCGGTCAGGCCGTAAACATCCATAACTTTATTGAATTGTTGAAAGCGGCGGGCACCGCGGAGATCCCGGATTTTGTAACGCATATCAAATCCCGCAGTTGCGGGAAGGTCAGGCTGCCCAGGCGCATAGACCGCTCCGCGGCCAGATTCTTGGGTTATATCCTTTCTGAAGGAAGGACCACTTCCTCTAACCAGGTCTGGTTTGTCAATGAAGACGAGAAAATCGTGGCGGATTACGCCGCATGCGCCAGGGAGGCGTTTGATGTGGAGGCCAAAGTATTCAACTACAAGGACTGCGCCCGGGACGTGCTTATTTTCTCCAGCGCTCTTTGCGGACTTCTGGATAAGGCTTTTGATCTGAAAGTAAACAGCGTATCGAGTGAGAAAATGGTACCTGCCGCGTTATTCGGTAGTGAAAAAGAAGTGATCGGCGAGTTCTTGTCCGCATTATTCGAAGGCGACGGTTATATCTCGGTAAACAGGAAAGGGAGCGGGACTTATTTCGAATATGCCACCGCCTCCGGACAGCTGGCTAAAGGAGTCTCCGGGTTGTTGCTGCGGTTGGGGGTGCAGTCGGTGATAAGGAAGAAGTATAAAGCCGCATCCAATACCCCGCGAAGGAACAAAAAGGCCTATTATTCGGTTTTCGTCTCCGGTCTGGACAACGTAAAGCTGTTAGCCGGTTTATTGAACTTCGTCGGGGCCAAGTCCGTGAAACTGGATGAGGTCAGGGCGCTTGATTATAAAACCAACCCGAATCTGGATTTGATCCCCGAAATCAACGGCATCCTGAAAGAACTGGTCAAGCTTTCCGGCGTGAAGATCAAACGGTTCAGGAAAATCTCGCCCAGATTGGCGGCTTATTATGAGAACAGATGTTTTCCCACGCGGCAGGGTTTACTGGAGGCCCTGAGTATCGTTTCCGAACACGGCAGGATCTCCGGCCTGGCCAGGTCTCTTTACGATTATCTTAAGACCATTGCCGTTTCCGACGTTTACTGGGACGAGGTGGTCGGCATAAAGAAGGTCTATTCCGAGAAATGGGTATATGATCTATCTGTATTGGGGAACCATAATTTCGTCGCCGAGGATATAATTGTCCATAACAGCAATATCTTCGATTCCATACGCTGGGTGCTCGGCGAGCAGTCCGTCAAGGCACTGCGCGGCTCGGCGATGGAAGACGTCATCTTTAACGGCACCGAGAAACGCGAGGCGCTCGGCATGGCCGAGGTCAGCCTCACTTTCGACAATGCCCAGCGTTTCCTTCCCATAGACCAGGACGAGGTCGCCATAACCCGACGCATATTTCGTTCAGGAGAAAGTGAATACCTTATAAACAAGGCGCAGGCCAGGCTCAAAGACATACTCGAATTGCTGATGGGAACCGGTATCGGCGCGGAGAGTTATTCTCTTGTCCAGCAGGGCAAGATCGATCTCGTGCTGAGCTCTAAACCCGAGGACCGCAGGCTGGTCTTCGACGAGGCATCCGGTATAACCAAATACAAGGCCCAGAAAAAGGAGGCGCTGCGCAAGCTGGATGAGACCGAACAGAATCTTCTGCGCGTGAACGATATTGTAACCGAGGTGCGCAGGCAGATCGGTTCCCTGGAGCGCCAGGCGAGCAAAGCCAGGCGTTACCGCGAGGTTTACGAAGAACTTAAGACCAAAGAGCTCAATTTCGCTTTTATCGAACGAGAAGCCCTGGTTAAAGGGAAGGAAGAGATTTCGGCGCGGCTGGCCTCTTTGGAGAAGGAAGCGGCGGAACTCGCGGAAGCGGCGCGCCTACAGGAAGAGCAGTTGTCCTCCGGCCGCAGGGAACTGGAGGAAAGCGAGATACGCATCCAGGAGATCAAGGCGCAGATCGCCGCGCAGGAGAACGAGATATCCCGCAACCGGCAGCAGATAGATTTCGACCGCCAGCGTATCAAGGAACTGGAAATTAACGAGGAATATTTTAAGTCCCAGATCGAGCAGTCTTCGTCGCGCCTTGCCGCCGACGAAGAAAAACTCAAGTCCATAGAAACGGAATGCGGGATCATAAGGGCGCAGATAGAAGAAAAGACTTCGGCGCTGAAAGAGAAAGAGGCCGCGCTTGAAGCGATCAATTCCGCCGTCAAGTCTTCTCTGGACAAGATCGCCGCGGCGAAGAGCGCGGTGATGGGCGCCGCTTCCCGGGTGTCTTCTTTGAAGAACGCTATCGCCGAAATGCATTCGCGCCAGCAGGTGCATGTTTCCCGGCAGAAGAGGCTGGAACTGGAGAAGGTAAAGATAAACGAAGAGATCGTAAACGGCGAGGGCAGTCTTAGCGAGGTCGACGCGCAGTTGCGCATCCTGGAGAACGATTTTACCAGGCTTAAAGCGGAGTTTTCTGAGGTGAAGTCCAGTAATGAGGCTGAAAACGCCTCTCTGGACGGACTTGAGACGGAGCTTTTGGGGTTGGAAAAAGAGCTGCTTTCTCTCGAGTCGCAGAAACAATTTCTGGAAGAACTGAAGGTTAAATACGAGGACATCCGGGAGTCGTTGAACGCGGTGGTCTTTCTCGATAAGAATCCCGAACAGCATCTTGGCGGGATGGTCCTCAAGATTAAAGATTACCTGCCGATGGAAGAATCGGAAAAGGGGCAGTATCCGGATTCGGGGGTGAAACTGCGCTGCGAAGCAAAACCGATAGATCTGGATACCCGCGTGATAAACGAAAAGATCGGGCAGACCCGGCTGCGCATAGACGGACTGAAAGCGGCCATACAGGAAAAACGCGCCTGTATCGCCGGACTGGAGGCGCGCATTGCTTCCCTGCAGGAAGGTTTGAAGAACCAGGAGATAGCCCTCGCGAATAAACGGACATTTTACGACGGGATTTCCGGGCAGGTGAACAAGGTTAAGGAAGAAGCGCAGCTTTTGCTCCTGGAGCTCTCCGAGGTTGAGAAAGAGATATGCGTTTCACGGGAAGGTTCGGACCGGCTTTCCGGAGAACTGGCGGAAGCCGAAAGCCTTCAAAATGAATCGGAAGCCGCCATCGTATCGGAGCAGGAGAACATCGCGGAGGAGAACGCCAGGAAAGAAGAGACGCTGGTGGTGATCACCAGGGCAAGGACGGAACTGGAGGTGCTCGGAAAACGTGTCAGCGCCGAGGAGGAGACCCTGGGCGCGATGAGGGAACGTTATAACCAGGATTCCGCCAACCTGCGTGAGCTGGAAAGCCAGATCCATGACGCGGTATCCAAACGTACCGCGCTCATAGAGGAAATACGGGAACTGGAGAAAAAAGTCTTTTCCGGGCAGGAAGCGGCGGAATTGTGCCGGATAGACCTCAGGGAAACCGAGGCAGGGCATTCGTCCCGCGTGTCCTCGGTGCAGACGCTGGAAAGAGGGCTTGAGGAGAATAACAAGCGCCGCGGCGGGCTTAAGGATTCCATCTACGAGCTGCAGATGCGCAACCAGGACGTGGAATTCCGCATCTCCACGGTCAGGGAAAGGATGCTGCAATCGTATAAAATAGATCTGGACGCGGTGCAGTCCATCCCGGAGGATGCGTCTCCGGTTGGAGAGCAGACACAGCCCGCTGTGCAGTCCCCGGAAGCGCTTAAAGAAGATATTCAGCGTTTGAAAGATAAACTCGGTTCCTACGGCAACGTGAACCTGGTTGCGATCGAAGAATACGACGAGCTGAAAAAACGGTATGATTTTCTTTCGCAGCAGCAGACCGACCTGGTGAACGCCAAGGCGGCGCTGCACGAGGCGATATTGAAGATCAACCGCACCACCCGCAAGATGTTCCTGGAGACCTTCGAAAAGGTCAAGGAGGAGTTCAAGAACTTCTTCCGCCTGCTCTTTAACGGCGGAGACGCCCAGGTTTACCTGAACGACGAAAGCGACCCGCTGGAGTCCGGCATAGAGATAGTTTGCCGTCCTCCGGGCAAAAAACTGCAGAACGTGCTTTTGCTGTCCGGCGGGGAGAAGTCAATGGCGGCGATCGCGCTGATCTTCGCTATTTTTAAGGTCAAGCCGGCGCCGTTCTGCATACTCGACGAGATAGACGCGGCGCTGGACGAGGCCAACGTCGACCGCTACGGCAGGATGCTGCAGGAGTTTTCGGGGATTTCGCAGTTTATCGTGATCACGCACAATAAGAAGACGATAGCCAACGCCAACGTGATGTACGGTATCACAATGCAGGAGTCCGGCGTTTCCAAGATAGTGTCGGTGAAGTTCTCCAAGGACGGTAAACCTCCGCAGGAAGTTACCTCTCAAGAATCTCCCGCCCAGAAGTCCGGCCAGAATGAACAGCAGACGGTAGCGGCGTAGCCGCAGGAGAGAAATAAAATTTTTTTACGGTTTTTAAACGTAACAGGTGGTGTTTTTGCCTTTTCGTTTTGCCTGATAGAGGGCGCGGTCGGATGCGGCGATGATGTCCGAGGGGGTGGTCCCGTTTGCCGGGAAAGAGGCAATCCCGATGCTGACGGTGAGTTTTTTCTCGCTCTCCGGGGATATGCGCTGTATGAAAGGATGTTTTTCTATCTCCAGCCGCAGATGTTCGGCAATGGTGAAAGCTTCGTCCCTGTCCGTCTGAGGCAATATTACCGTGAATTCCTCTCCGCCGTACCTGCAGACATAGTCCATTTTCCTCGAACGGTTCTTTAAAAACTGCGCCAGTTCCTTCAGCACCTTGTCACCGGCCTGGTGGCCGAAAAGGTCGTTTAGCGCTTTGAAGTCGTCCAGGTCCAGCATAAGCAGGCTCAATTTGCTGTTCATCGCCCTGCTTTTTTCCATTTCATCCTGCAGCAGGTATTGAAAATATCCGTGGTTCCAGAGTTCGGTCAGGGAATCCGAATGCGCCCTGGTGACTGCCGATTCGTAAAGACGGGAGTTCTGTATGGCCAGTCCGGCCTGGTTGCCGAGCATGGTGAGTATCATTATATCGTCTTTTGTGATCGGCTCTTTAGTGACGAAGTTGTCGGCGACGATCAACCCGTTGACTTTGTCTTTGGCTTTGAGAGGGACCAGCGCGAGTTCATGGGTATTGAGAAGCTGAATCAGCGGGTTGTCTTTGTATTTATCTATGTTGTCTTTAGTAAGATGCAGCGGCATACCTTCCTGCACCCCTATCGCCAGGGGGTCCAGGTTGCTGCTTTGCAAGGGTATCTTGACCCGGCGCACGCTTTTGTTGAATTCCGATTCTACCGCCGAATTGGAGAACTGGAAGACGCTGATCAGGTCGTCCAGTCCCATCTCTTCCTTCTCGATCTGTTTCCAGATGCGGTTGGCTTCTTCTCCGGTTTTCGGGCCTATCGCCATTTTTCCTTCCAACAGTTTGTCTTTTTCGTTTACCAGGAAGAGGACGGCGCGGTTGAAACCGAGGCCGATATGGGCGGTGACTCCGGTAAGAATGATGTAGAGGATCTCGTCAAGCTTGAGGGTTGTCCTCATAGCGTTGGAGATCTCGTAAAGTATCGCCAGCTCGTTGCGGGTTTTATCTATGCCGCAGTTCTTCATTTTATCTGCTCCTTCAGTCATAAAAGAGAATTTAACATATTTCCCCGCCGCTGTCAACGGGAAATACTTTGACTTTAAGAAGGGGGAGTGGTAAAATCCCTATATTATTACCCAAACCGCTTTCTACGATTATGTCCGATATCAACGATAAAGTAATAGAATATACCGCGAAGCTGGCGCGCGTGAAGCTGGAAAGCGCCGAGCTCGGCGAACTGTCTCCGCAGATAAAGGGGATACTGGATTTTATCGGCAAGCTGGAAGAGGCCGATACAGGCGATATAGAACCCACCAGTCATATCCTGCCGGTTAACAATGTGTTCCGCGCGGATGAGCCGGCGCAGTCACTGCCGGCGGAAGACGCTCTTTCCGGGGCGCCCCGGCGGCGCGGCAGATGTTTCAGCGTGCCCAAGGTCATAGAATAAACGCAGGGATCTAATTTCGATTCTTGATTATCAGAAACTTGCGTAACAATACACCAAAGGATGACGATGGAATTGTATTCAATGACAGGTTCGCAGTTGGCGGGATTGCTTGCCGGAAGGGAAGTCTCTCCGCAGGATATAGTGTCTTCGTTATCAAGGCGCGCCGCGGCCAAAGAAAACCAAGTCAGGGCTTACGTGCGTTTCGAGGGCGGTTTGGAAAGCATACCGACTGAAGGCGGCGCCGAAGGGAAAAGCCCGCTTTCCGGTCTCCCGGTCTCCGTCAAGGATAATATCTGCACCCGTTCCTTCAATACCGAATGCTGTTCCCGCATACTGTCCGGTTACAAACCTCCTTACGACGCCACCGTAGTTTCCAGACTTAAGAAAGCGGGGGCTTCCATAATATCAGTGAAAACCAATATGGACGAGTTCGCTTTTGGTTCTTCGACCGAGAATTCCTGTTTCGGCCCCAGTAGAAATCCCTGGGACAGACGCTGCGTGCCGGGCGGTTCTTCCGGAGGTTCGGCAGCGGCGGTCGCCGCCGACGAAGCAGTATTCGCTCTCGGTTCCGATACCGGCGGATCGATACGCCAGCCGGCTTCTTTCTGCGGAGTCGTGGGGCTGAAGCCTACTTATGGAAGGGTTTCCCGTTACGGACTGGTGGCTTTCGCTTCCAGCCTTGACCAGATCGGCCCTATTACCAAAGACGTGCGCGATAGCGCCATGCTTCTTAATATCATTGCCGGGTATGATCCCAAGGATTCCACTTCCGTCAACGAACCGGTTCCCGACTATACCGCTTGCCTGGGCCGGCCGGTGAAGGGTATGCGCATAGGAGTGCCTAAAGAATATATGGTTGAGGGAATAGATTCTCAGGTAAAGGAATCGCTTCTGCGCGCCCTGGAAGAATTCAGGCGCCTGGGCGCCGTTTGCGAAGAAGTCTCCCTGCCGCATACGGAATTCGCCGTTCCCGTATACTACATTATCGCGACCGCCGAAGCCAGTTCCAACCTGGCGCGTTTCGACGGGGTAAGGTATGGTTTTCGGGCCGCGGATGCCGAGAGCCTTCACGACATGTTCAGCCGCACGCGCGGCGAAGGTTTCGGAAAAGAAGCCAAACGGCGTATAATCCTGGGGACGTTCGCCCTCTCTCACGGTTATTATGACGCGTATTATCTGCGTGCTTTGAAGGTGCGCACCCTGATCAAGAACGACTTCGATAAGGTCTTTGGCGGGTTCGACTGCATCGTTACCCCTACCAGCCCCACGCCGGCGTTCGGGTTGGGCGAGAAGATCGGCGATCCCCTGAAGATGTATCTTTCTGATATCTGCACGATATCGGTAAACCTCGCCGGCATCCCGGCGATATCTCTGCCCTGCGGGTTCACCGGCGAAGGACTGCCTGTCGGTATGCAGATAATGGCCGGGCATTTCAAAGAGGAAACTATTTTTAGGCTCGCTTACGCTTACGAACAAGCCGTGTCCGCGCGGGAAAAACGCAGGCCGGAATTGTGATAAATGACGGGACGACTTATGGAATATGAAGCGGTAATAGGATTGGAAGTGCACGTTCAGTTGAACACGAGGACCAAGGCGTTCTGTTCCTGCCGTGCCGAGTTCGGCATGGAGCCCAATACGAACGTCTGTCCGGTCTGCCTCGGCCTGCCCGGGGCTTTGCCGGTGCTGAACAAGGATGTGCTGTCCTGCGCCGTGAAGGTCGGGCTGGCCCTGGGATGTTCGATACAGAAACGCACCAAGTTCGACAGAAAGAATTATTTTTATCCCGATCTGCCTAAAGGCTATCAGATCTCACAATACGCCTATCCTCTTTCGGAGCATGGTCATCTTCTTCTCGACGTAGAGGGAGAGCAGAAAAAAATCGGAATAACAAGAGTTCATATGGAAGAAGATGCCGGAAAACTGGTGCATGATGAACACAATCCTTCAAGCTATGTTGATTTAAACCGCGCCGGAGTTCCGCTTATCGAAATTGTCAGCGAACCGGATATGC
>DIEK01000025.1:0-530 GCA_002418595.1 Candidatus Omnitrophica bacterium UBA5776
TCCGCGGCCCGGCCGGGCACCAGAGAAACCCCGCCCGCCGCGGAAATATGCGCACCCAAAAGCATAGGCATACCGGTTATCTCCGTGCGGCCGTCAAGCCATGCCGCCGATCATGCGGTCGATAGTCTCTCCCGCGGGCACCATCGGCATGACGTTTTCCCCGCTGTCTACGCGGAAATCAACAATGAACGTCTTGCGCGAAGACAACGCCTTCTTCAACGCCGGACGCACCCCATTATTCCCTCGCACCAGGGCCCCGTCGAGACCGTAACTGCGCGCCAGCATAACGAAATCCGGCGAGCACAGCAACGACTGACTGTAACGCCGTCTATAGAACAATTCCTGCCATTGGCGCACCATCCCCAGGCATCCGTTGTTCAACACCGCTATCTTGATGTCGATGCCTTCGGCGGCGCAGGTAGCCAGTTCCCGTAAATTCATCTGTATGGAGCCGTCTCCTGAAATAAGAAATACGGTATCGCGCGGAGAGGCGATCTTGGCGCCCATGGCCGCCGGCAGGCCGAATCCCA
>DIEK01000025.1:562-15502 GCA_002418595.1 Candidatus Omnitrophica bacterium UBA5776
CGGTCCACATCTGGTTCTGCCCCACGTCGGTGACGATTATCGCTCTGCCTTTAGTGACTTTATATATCTCTTCGATCACCGACTGCGGTTTTATCTTCCCGGGCTCGTCTTTGTAAGATAAAGGATATTCTTTTTTGAGCCGGGCGACGCGCTGCAGCCATTTGCCGGTATCCGGCAGTTTTTTCAAAGCTTTCAGCAGCTGGGCCAGCGCCGCCGAAGCGTCGGCGGTTATCGGCAGGTCGGCGTCGATATTCTTGCCGATGGAAGAAGGATCTATGTCTATCTGTATGATCCTCGCCCGGGGCGCGAACGCGTCGGTCCGTCCGGTGACCCTGTCGTCAAAACGCACGCCGACGGCTATAATCAAATCCGATTCGCTGATCGCCCGGTTGGCATAAACTGTTCCGTGCATACCCGGCATACCCAGATAAAATCCGTGTCGGGCCGGAAAAACCCCCATGCCCATAAGCGTTACCGCCGCCGGACAGCGTATCCTATCCGCCAGCTCCACAAGCAGCCGTTGCGCCCCGGAGATGACCGCCCCGCCGCCGGCGATTATAAGCGGCCTTTGGGAAGCCGCGATCAACTCCGCGGCCCTGTGTATCTGTCCCCTGTGCGCGGAAAGATTAACCTTCTCCTGCCTGGGGGAAGGCGCAAAGAGATCTCCTTCCACTACCTGCTGTTGAACGTCCACCGGCAGGTCTATCAACACCGGGCCGGGTCTGCCTGAAGAGGCAAGGTGAAAAGCCTCGCGCACGGCGCCCGGGATCTCGCGAGCGTCCTTCAGCAAATAGTTATGTTTGGTGATGGGACGCGTGATACCGGTTACGTCCGCTTCCTGAAAAGCATCGTTGCCTATAAGCGTGGTTTTTACCTGCCCGGTGACCGCCACCAACGGTACTGAATCCATATAGGCTGTTGCCAACCCGGTGACAAGGTTCACCGCGCCCGGCCCGGAAGTGGCGAGGCATACCCCGGGTTTGCCAGTCACCCTGGCATAGCCGTCGGCGGCGTGAGAAGCGCCCTGTTCATGCCTGGTGAGCACGAAACGCACCCTGCTGTCGAAAAGGAGATCGAAAAGCGGGAGCACGGCGGCGCCGGGGTAACCGAAGATAACCTCCACCCCTTCCTTTTCCAGGCATTCCACCAGAACCCGGGCGCCGTTTCGGGAATGGACATCCTGCGAAGGCGTGGTTTTCGAGATCTTTTTTTTCATAATAATTATTCTTTCGCCGAAAAACAAACAAGGCGCTGTTAAAGAAGGGACGGGACATCGTCTCCCGGCCGCCTCACCGCAGCGCCGCAGAATAAAAATGGTGGAGCTGAGGAGGATTGAACTCCTGACCCCTTGCATGCCATGCAAGTGCNNTCTCCCAGCTGAGCTACAGCCCCATGAATCAATTCGACGCGCCGCGACCGAAAGGCCGTGGTTTGCTCATGATTTTGATACTGAGCGGTGCCTATGCGGTTTGAGGGGCTTAAACGCGGCCTTAAGTGCGCGTTTAAGCGCCGTCGAAATAAAAATCCCGTATTTACCACTCCGGATAATACTCCGGGCAGAAGTAATAATTATACAACGATTTTCTCAAATTGACAAACAGGATTTTAGATAGTATATTTATTATACTCAATAATGCTGGAGTGGTGGAATGGCATACACGTCGGTCTCAAAAACCGATGGGCTAACGTCCGTGTGGGTTCAACTCCCACCTCCAGCACCACTTCCTGCCCAAAGCGGCATTCCGCAGTTAAATCAGGATTCAACCATCGGTTTAAAAACGGGGGCTTTGTTTTCGATAAGCTCAAGGCAGGCCTTAACTACCATGCGGTCGTAAAGCAGTCCGTTTTTGCTGCGAAGCTCACGCACGGCCTCCTCAAGCCCAAGGGCTGGTCTGTAAACCTGCGGGGAGAGCATCGCTTCCAGAACGTCTGCCACGGCAATGATCCTCGCCGCAGGATGGATATCCCTGCCTTTCAAGCCGCCCGGATAGCCGGAGCCGTCCATCCTTTCATGATGTTGTAGAACTATATCGGCGACGACCGAACCGGGACTTATCTTCTGCAGCAGGCTGTAACCGTATTGAGGATGTTTTCTTATAACTGACATCTCTTTCCTGTCCAGGGCTGCCGGCTTGTTAAGAATGCAGGGGGGCAGTTCAGCTTTTCCGATGTCGTGCATGAACGCGGCCAATCCGATGTATTCGAGGCCTTCTCCGCAATACCTCATCTCTCCGGCAATGGCGCAGGACAGGCCGGCGACGCGCCTGCCGTGCTCAAGCAGCGTTTTGTCCGCCCCGAATGTTCCGGACACAAGAAAGATCGCCTCCCATTTCTTCACGCGACTTTCCTTCCGAGGAGTTTCCTTTCAAAGCCTTCCAGGTACCAGAAAAGCACCGGGATAAGCAGAAAGGTGAAAAAGATCGATGAAAGCATGCCTCCGATCATCACCGCGCCCATCGACTGTTTGACCCTGCTCAAACTCCACAACTGGGGAAGCACCCCCAGTATAACGGCGAGAGAAGTCATGATGATGGCGCGGAACTTATCGGAAGCCGCCTGCCACAAGGCATCCTTGACCTCCGTTCCCTCTTTCATCTTTACCAGGGTCTGGTCCAAAAGCAGAATGGAGTTGTTAACGACCATCCCCACCAGCATGACCATCCCCATCATGGAGGCGATGTTTATGCTCTGGTCGAGGAAGAACAGCCCGAGGATCATCCCGCTGAAAGAGGTGAACACCGCGGCCATGATCGACAGGGGATAGGCGATGAGTGAATTCATTATCGCGCACAGAAGCATGAAGGTCAGGATGAGCGCCAGTAGAAAGGCCTTGCCGAGCTCGGCCGTGGACTCGCTCATGTGCTCGGAATAACCTGAATACTTGTAACTGTATCCCGGAGGGAACGTCACCGTCTTGAACTCTTTGTCCAATTCGGCGCTGACTATACCCAGGGAGCTCTTGGCCAGAAACCCGTCCAGACGGATGATCCGCCTGCGGTCCCTGCGCCAGATCGTCGGCACCGCCTTGTCCATCCTGATCTCTCCAAGCTCATTGATAGGAATCAACCCCTTGCGCGAAAGTATGGATATCTCTTTGATATCGTCGAAATTGCGGGCATAGCGGTCGTCCAGCTCCACGTTGACCTTATACTCCTCTCCCTTCTCCTTGTAAACGTTGGAATCCTCCCCGTAGATCGAATAACGCATCACCGCGCCTACGCCGGCCGCGGTCAGACCGAACTCGTTCAGCTTCTCCTCGTCGGGTATCAGCCGCAGCTCTTTCTTGGGCGTCTTATAGGACAGTATAACGCTTTGGAACGCGCCGTTTTTGTACATTATCTCTTTCATCTGTCCGGCTATCCCCGCCATCACCGTGTAATCGGTCCCGTAAAGGTCGATCGCAATGTCGCCGTCGCTGACCGACGAACTCATCCCCTGGCGCACGCAGTTCGCCTCCACGTCGGGAAGAGAAGAGATGAATACGGTCAGAGAATCGATGATCTGCAGGTCGCTGCGCCTGCGTTTCCCGGAAGGCACCAGGTCCAAAGTGATCTTGGCGTTTTCAACCCCGTTGTCCCCGATATTGACCAGATACGCCTTTTTCTCCGGTATCGTTTCTATGAAAGCCTCGATGCGTTTTACCGCCTCCCCGGTGCGTTCGATGGTGGATCCCTGGGGAAGGGAAAGGTTGACTATGATCTTGTCTTCGTCTGACTTGGGGGCGAAATCGTTCTCCACGAAAGGCACCAGCAGGAACGCGCCCGCCAGCGCCAGCGCCGACAAGACCAGCGTGAAGCGCGGGAAACGGAACATGAGCTCAAAAATACGTTTGTATTCTCCTTTCAACAGCTCCATCCCGCGGTTGAGGAACCCCCAGAGCGTTCTTATCAAGGCGCCTGCGGCCTCTAAGAGACGCGGTCCGGAGCTTTTTCCGGCTGGCCCCGGCTTAAGCATTGCCGCGCACAACATGGGGGTGAGGACGAACGACGCCAACAGAGAGAAACAGGTGGCATAGACGACGGTCAGACCGAAAGATTTCATGAATAATCCGACCATACTGCCCATCATTGCTATGGGAAGAAATACAACCAGGTTGGTCCCGGTGGACGCGATAACCGGTACCGCCACTTCTTTTGTACCTTCTATCGCCGCCTTTTCCGGATCATCGTGCCGGCTTAAATGGACCATCACGTTCTCCAGTATTACCAGGGCGTTAGAGATCAAAGTTCCCAGTACCGTGGCAATGGCCAGCAAAGTCATCATGTTTATGGAAAAACCGGAGCCCCACATCGGGAATAAGGTCGAGACGATGGAAGTGGGAATAATGATCGCCGAAATGAAAGCCATATCGCCCCGCCCCAGGAATAAAAGCAGCAGAATGATGGTCAATCCTATGCCTGTAAGAATGTTCCGCTCGGTATCGGCGGTCTCATTGACTATAAAGGTCGTGGTATCGGTGGCGATCTCCATCTGCATCCCCTGCGGCAGCTCCTTCCGGAATTCAGGCAGTCGGCGTTTCATCTCCTGCGCGATGTAGACTGCGTTGCCGTCCGAGGCCTTGTTAACGGAAAGAGCGACTACCTCCCTGCCGTTATACCTGGCGATGCTGGATATCTTCTTGTAACCGTCCTCCACAGAAGCGATATCCTTCAACCGGAACTCCCCGCCGTCCGTGGATACAAGACGGGTCTCCGCTATCTCGTCCACGCTCTGGAATTCCCCTGTAAAACGCACGCTCAGGGCGTCGAAGCCTTTCTCGATGTCTCCGGCCGGTACGTTCTTGTTGCGCGCCATCAGCGCGGCGATCATCTCGTTTATGCTTATATAATGCTGCTTCATCAGCATCGGATCAAGACGGACGTTAACCTGGCGTTTCTTTCCGCCGTAAACGTCGACCTTGGCCACGCCGCGGATGGAAGAAAACCTGGTTTTCAGGGTCTTGTCCGCGTATTCGTACAGCTCACGCAGGTCGCCGGTGTCGCAGGTGAGAACCAGATCCAGTACCGGCTCGATAAGCGGATCGTACTTCTCGATGACCGGCTTTTCCACCGCGTCGGGGAGATCATTGAGTATCGCCTCCACCTTATCCTTTACTTCTATGGATTTCACGTTCACGTCCGCCGAGAGAAGGAACTCGACGTAAATGAAGCCGAAGCTGTCGTAAGACTGGCTCTTGATCTTCTTGATCTCGGATATCTCTGAAACGGCGTCCTCGATCTTCTTGACCACCAGGGTCTCCACCTCCAGGGGGGTGGCCCCGGGATAGGTAACGGAAACCGTTACTATCGGAAAATCCACCTTGGGGGTCTTCTCGACCATCAGGTTGGAATAGCTGAAAAACCCGAGCACAACGAAAACCAGGATGAACATGATTGTAGTGATCCGGTGTTTTACGAAAAATTCTATCATCGCGCTTTCCCCGCTTTATCTATTGCCGCGGCATTGACAACCAAAAGCCTGTCATTATCCTCAAGCATGCTCTGGCCGCTGAAGATCACCCTGTCCCCGGGCCGCAATCCTTCGGTGACCACCGCGCCGTAGCCGTTCCGCGATCCGATGCCGACCTTGTATTTCTTGGCAAAACCAGCATCATCTTTCCAGATGAAATAACCGCCGGAGGAAATATCAAGGACCTCGTTGGGGACCACCAGCGCTTTGTTTATGGTCACTGTATGGGCGAAAACTACAAATACCCCGCCCGGCTCGCGCGGTTTCTCAAATTCTATCTCCACAGGGAACATCCCGGTATCCATATTCAGGTCTTTGCCCACGCTCTTCAATACTGCCAGAGGGATTGATTTATCCTCGCCATATATTTCCTGCCCGGCTCGAAGGGCCTCCTTGACTTCTCCGGTAACGAACCCGCGGGCAATGCGGCCATCCACAGCCCTTACGGTAAACTGGTCGTACACCGGGACGTCAGCCGCTTCGATCACCCGGACCTCAACCGGTTTCCCGGATTTTTGCCATTCGCTATAGTAACTGATGATCTCCCGGCTACGGTCATACTGCACCAGCCCGATCCGGATAAATACCGAGGCGAAACAAACCAGGATAATCCCCAGATATATTTTTTTCTTGCGGCTATATCTTCTTACCGGCTTCACGTCCATCGTATTCTCCCGCAATCAATCTTTCTATTTTCGCCAGGGTAATATTGATGTTAAACAAGGTCATTTCTTTATTGAGCCGTTGGTTTGTCAAAAGGAGTTCGGCGTCGTTCAAGTCCGCCAGGCTTATCTGACCGGAAGCGAACATCTCCTGCGATTGCTTAAACGATTCTTCCGCCAGATTGACCGCCTCGATATTGGCCGCCAGGTTGCTTTTGTATTGGCGGTATTCAAGACAGGATTTCTTCAATTCCAAAAGCAGCTCTTTCCCGGCCTGTTTTCTGCGCAGAACGGCTATCTCCTTTTCCGCCTGGGACTGGCTCAACCCGGCCTCTTTTAATCCGCCTTCCCAGATAGGAATATCCACTTTAAGCCCTGCGCTGCTGTAAGGGTCCAGCCTGTCTCCCTGCAAAAAAGAATGCTGGTTGGATCCCCCGGCGCGGCTCAAAGAGGCGAAAGCGGATACCGTAGGAAGCAGTCCGGCGTAGCGGCTTTTCACCTGCGATTCGGCGGCTTCTATCTTCTTGCTAAGGCTTTTCAAAGAAGGCTCGCGTTCATTCATTAAAGATACCAGGGAAACGTAATCGAAATCAGCGTATTCTTCCGCGAAGTCCCCGCTGAGGGCCAGCTTAGACTCCGGATCCGCCTCTATCATCTTCTTTAGGGTCTCGGTGGCCGCGTCGAATTCCGTCCTCGCATCGTTCACCGTGGGTATGCGGGCCGCAACCTCCGCATTCATGCGGATGATCTCGTATTTGGAGCTGCGGCCTCCGTAGGCGCGTTTTCCCATAAGTTCCTTATTCTCAACGGCATTTGCGTATGATTTTTCCGCTATGGACAAGGTATTCCTGGCCAGCAAAGTGCTGTAATAGCCCAGCTTGGCGGCATAGATGATCTCCTGCCTGCCCGTCTCCCGGTCAAATTTGACGGCCTGCAGAGACTGTTTGGCAGACTTGACCGCGAACATCACCCTGCCGAAAGACCAGATAACCTGGGAGGCGTTTATTCCGCCTTGCAGGACATGGTCGGTCATATCCTCTGCCGCGGAGTTCGGATACTGCATATTATTGGTCCAGGCCGCGTCGGCGTTCAAATGCGGCAGGATATCGGAACGCACCTGCTGATATAGGCCTTCGCTCCTGTTGACCTGGCTGTCCTTTATTTTCAGTTCCTCGCTGTTATGCAGGGAAAGACGGATAACGTCCTCAAGGCCTACCTGCAGGACGACGCTTCTGCCGGTCTCTTGCGCGGCGGCCTGTCCGAATACCATCTGCGCCGTAACAAAAACCGTTATTATCGATACGCCTGTCTTTCTCATTTTAGCCCCGCCTGGCCGTGCCGCCGATACCGTTCCAGAGTATCGCCAGCTGGCGTTTAAAATGATATACAATGTTATTGTTGTCCTTGTCCGCGAATTTCGTCGCCAGCAGGGTGCCGGTCAGAATGGTCACCAGCGACACGACCATGTCGTCGATATTGGCGTTCTTCGGGATCTCCCCGTTCTTCACTGCGCCTTTAAGGCACTTGGTAAGGAACTCCTCCATACCGGTGTCCCTTATGCCTTCTATCCCCGCGCATCCGGGGAACAACAATTCCCTTTCTATCGGGGTCACGCCGCCCCTTTTCGGCAGTTCCCGCTGGTCCATCATGGCGGCGATCAGCTGGTACATGATATTTGCGTTATTGATCGAACCGGCGAGATTCTCCATAACCGCCTCCACCAGGAGAAGCTTATGGCGCTCCGGGACAAACCGCTGAGCCTGCCAGATCGCTTTTAACAGGAGGGTATGTATAAAAAAATGGACGATGTCGATCTTTTCCGGGAAATAATTGAAGAATGTCCCCTCGGAGATCTCAGCGTCCCGGCAGATGCGTTTTATGGAGATATCGTCATAGCGGGCCTTTTCCATGGCCGCGACCATGGCTTTCATAATCGCGATCTTTGTCCTGGCGTGTTTTATTTCACGCAACGAATGTTTTTCCCGGCTCACCGCGGCTCCTTTTTATTTTGATGTATACACTAAAATTATAGCATACTATAAATATATGTCAAGCCGGAATATTCCCCGCCGCAGGACCCTGTCTTTTCCCGGAGAAGCCCAGGCTTAATCGGTACACAGCTATATATAGGTAGTAAAGGAAAGCCGGCAAGAAAGAACCTGCGGTCAATTCCTTGAGGCGTAGTTATTGTTTTTTTCGCTGACGGCGGCAGTGGCCAGAGGGATCTCGGTGCGGTAGAAATCATAGACTTTTCCGGCTATGCGGGCGATGAATCTCTTGGCAGGATAGGAATTCTTGTAATTATGCCTGGTAAGCACGCATATGATAAAATTACCTTCCGGAACAAATACTATTCCGGCGTCATGGCAGACCCCGTATTCAAGCCCGGTTTTATGCGCCACAGGCGTGCCGGGAGGAAGCCTTGCGGGAATACGGTCGCGGATCCTCTGGGCCATGAGCATCTCCAGGCATCGGCGCGAATATTCCCTGTTTATCAGGCGGCCGTAGTAGATCTCTTCCAGAAGAAAAGCCATGTCCCTGGCGGTAGTATAATTCTCCCTGCCCTGTTTTCTGCTGAAGAAATCCATCATCTTCCTGGCCAGGTTGGTGTTTCTCAACCCCAGTTTATGAAACGACTCGTTCAGATAATCCCGACCCAGAAGGTCTATCAACAGATTGCTGGCGGTGTTATCGCTTTTAGTTATCATAATGGTCATCAACTCGTTTACGCTGAAGACCGAACCGTCCGGCAGGTTCTTTATCACTCCGGAGCCGGCGACTTTGTCCCGCCGCAACAGCCTTACCTTGCTCTCCAGATCAAGCTTGTTGCCGGCGGCGGAGAGGAAACAGGAGGCCATTATCGGCACTTTGGCCAGGCTGGCCGAAGGGAAAAGCTTGTCCGGATTGATCTCTATCCTCCAGCCGGTGGAAAGATCCTCCACGACAATGCCCGGGACAACCCCCGCGCTGCGAAAGGCGTCCGTCCGCAGCCTTTCTTCCAGGGACTTCCAGGCATTCCTGCGCGCCTCAAGTATGCGGCGGTTCTGCTCTTCCCTTTCGCGGACGGCTTTGTGATACAACAGGGCCGCCGAGCCGGCGGCGAGGAGAAATACGGCTGCCGCCGTACTAAGGATCATAATACGGTTTTTTTTCATTATCGCGTTTTAAAAAGGGTTATTGTGAAGAAAGGCTGTGCTTAACTTCGATGTCCAGCATCTGTCCGCCGTCTTCCGATAATAACTTTATATCGAAGAGCAGCTTGTCTATTTCCTTGCTGTCCGTCTTCTTGAGATACCCCATATCCACGGAGGCCGTGTTTGTTTTTCCTTCTTCCGTGGAGAGAGTCTTTGCGCGGCAGGCGAGCTGGCCGTATTGCATGCCGTAAAGCGCCGCATTGGAATTCGCCCTGCGCAGCAGGTCGTTCTCGATCAGATAATGGACGTTCGGTATGTAGGCGAAGAAAGCGAATACCACCACCGACATTATTATGAACAACGCTATAACGACTATTATCATCTGACCACGTCGACGAACCAGATGCGCAGCCCTTCCATCTTTTTGATGTCGTTCTGGATGTCGATGAAGTTGGCTCGCCCGCTCGGCACCGTAAGGGTGACTACGCAGAAATTAGGTTCGTATCCTTTCTTATAGCTGAACTCCAGTTTAGGTTTATACTTGCCTTCCACCAGCACTTCCTGTTTTTGCAGCGCCTTGCCGGAATTATAGGTATAAAGCACGAGGTCCCCGGTTGACTGGTCTACCGCGTATTTATACCAGATGTCGTCGGTCAGATCGTCCGGGGTGACATTGTAGATATCCTTCTGCCCGCGAAAGAACATCTCGGTATTTACCTGCGGTTCACCGCTAAACGCCGGCGGATTGAACACGGAGTCGTTGTCAACCCAGGTGGCGCTTATCAATCTCAGCTTCATATCTTCCAGCGTATAAGCGATCTGCGAATAGATATGCTGGCGCTCGGCGTAGATATCGATCTGTTTTTTGAAGAAGATAAACCCGAGGCCGATGATCATCATCACGGCGCTGACCAGGACTACTCCGAGGAGCAGTTCTATTATCGTGAAAGCTTCTTTACTCTTCTTCCTCTTCATGACTGTTTGTGCTCGAACGCCACCACGATGACGTTGATCTCCTTTAAAGAAATGTCCCCGGCGCCGGTGTCTTTATACCACTGCACGGAAACGGTATGCTCTCCGGGCGGAACGTTGTTGACGCCCACGACATTGCTGATCAAAGGCTGCGTTATGATGGGGGTCCTCGTCTCTATGTCCTTGCCCTCTGAGTCGACGAAACACTTGGTATATATGGTATTGGCGGCTTCCAGTCCGCCGGCGTTCTTCACTTTGATGGCGATATTATATATTATCATCAGGTCTTTCGCCACCTCGTAATCTATCTTGATCCTGAAGATCTCAGTGTAACTGTTGGGGGGAACGCTTAAGGAGGAAGAAAGAGTCTTTATCTCCGCGTGAACGTAGGGATAAGGCACCATATTGACGAACCGAATGTTCTTGGTATGAAAGATATTCTTGTAGTCGGTCTCATCATACGAAGAATCCACGGTTATCAGATTGTAAGGCACTCCTTCCTGGTCGACGGTGTCGGGGTCGTCTCCCATCCATTTTTTTTCTACCTTCACCGTCCAGTTGAATACCGGCTTCGAGCCGTAATCTACGGGATCGCCGCTGTATGTCCCGGGTTCCAGGGCAGAATACGCCTTGGCCAGATACTCCTCCATCTTGGCCGCCGTCACCCCGCATGCGCGGGACTTATTCTCCACCTGTTTAAGCAGGAAGCCTCCTCCGACCATGCCTTTGGAAAGTGCGGCGAAGATGATCACGGCTATAATAATGGAAACCAGGACTTCTATCAGAGTAAAGCTTTTGTTTTCCCGGGGCTTTAGCGTCATCTTGTCCTTATTCCTTTACATCCCCTCTGGGCGTCATCGTAACGGTGTGCTGCGTATGTCAGTCAGATGGACTGACGATATTTCTGGACGTTTGGTTTATCCTTTTCAGCCGGATGTCCTGGCCCGCCGGGAGTTCTCCGCCGAGATCACCCGGATCCTGCGGGTCACCAGGATTGAGCGTGGAAAAACTCCGCCGGCCGGCCATGCGCCAGGCCGCGGCCGGCGGGTTTTACCAAAAAACGCCTCTTATTCTTTTATATCACCTATAGGCGTCAGCGTGATGAGCATACTGCGCATGTTGGCCGGGCTGACGATCTTCATGGACGTTTCGTTTATCCATTTCAGCCGGATGTCCAGGGTCGCCGGGAGTTCTCCGCCGAAATCGCTCGGTTTGATCAGATAACTGCCGGTATGCGTGGGGTCCTGAACCTGGGTAAGGGTGACGCTGTTCCCCGCAGGGATGGTCATCACCGCGTCCTGCCCCAGCAGGGTGTTGTTCACATAAAGCCTGGTCTTAACCACGTCCTGGGGAAAAGACTGCTCCGACGTCCCGTGCCAACTGTTACACAACTGCGGCCAGATAGTATAACCCTCAGTGCCCATCCCTTCCACTCTTATCGTCCAGGTGACCAATACGGTGGCGGTCTTTCTATAGGCCTCCGGGACTTCGAAGCTGACCTTTTCCATTCCCGGGATCTGAGTGTAATCCTGGCATTCTCCCACTTTTGTCCCGTCCCCGAGTTTGCTGACTGTGCAGATCGGGGCCAGGCTCAAGCCTTCGGGATACTGGGCCTCCAGATATTCCTTGCATTCGGCGTTATCCCCTTCATTGGCGAACTTGGGGAATTTAGCCGGCAGCAAATTCGCCTCCGTCGTTCCCAGCACCTGCTCCGTCATCGGCGCGGGATTGACCGTCATGCTGGTCTTCTCGGCTAAAGCCGGTGAAGCCAGGACGCAAAACGCGATAACGGCAACAACTTTTCTGTACCACATACCTACCTCCTTTTTTACATCCCGGGCCGTGGCGGCGGACGGAATGATGATGCTATCATTCTCTAATCCTGATTATTATCATCTGCACCGTATTCACCTCTATCTTAAGGCCTTCTCCCACTTCCGGGATGAAATAGTATAGTTTCACACGATATCTTCTGCCCGCTTCAAGACCGGGATTATCGCCGGTCTTTTCCGAGACGTTCGTGGCCGCGAACACCGAGAATGCCTCGCTGAAGTTCTTCTGGCTCACGAAACTCTGGTGCACGACGTCTCCGCTCTCATCGTCTATCACCTTGATCATTGTATAGAAATAGGTCTTGGTGCCGTCGGCCGGAGTCATCAAGGGGGTGGAGGATATCTGCCAGATGACCACGACCTTTTCCCGGCTTTTAGCCACGAATTTATACGCGAAGTCGGAATCTATATCCTTAAAACACTGGCGGCAGTCCCCGGCGGCGTCCAGGCACTCGAGCACCTGATTTTCCAGCGCCACGCAGTCGCCGGCGGTATAATTGGCGCAGGCCGTGCTTGAAAGCCTGATCTCGCAGTCGGACTGTGTGCAATTCGCCGAATATCCGCTGGTGCAGGCATTCTTCTTGCAGCATTCCACAGTCTGCCGGCAGTTCCTGTATTTATCGACATAAGTATTACATTTATTGATACAGGATTGATACTGCGGATTCACCGTATACTTGTAACGGTATTCTATGCACTGCCCGGTATGTGGGTTGGTCTTGACACAGATTTTGGTGATGCTGGTGTAAGGCGAGTATGAAGAACATTTAGCCAGCCCGCTGTCAGAGACGGGGGAACATGCCGGCGTCTTCGGAGAAAGGTTATTCTCGTCGCAGATGTAGCCGTCGCATTCTCCATCCGGTTCCGTGGAACCGCATCCCCGTTTGTGGCAATTCAGAGAACTCGGGTCGGAACACAGATTGGGGGAAGAAGTATAACCCGACATACAGCTTTTGTAAGCGCTGCAATAGCCTTCGGCGGTATCGGAGGCGCTGAAAGGGGCGGCCGAACACTGATACTGGGGCCCGGCGGACGGCGTGCAGGCGATCGCCGTCTTCGCGTTGTTCAAACAACAGTCCGGGCATGTTGCCTGGGCGTTTATGCAGGCTTCGCATTCTTTGACCTTCTTGAACAGATTCGTAGTATAAGAACAGATGACTTCCGAGACGGTCTTGTTCACGTCCTTGCTGACCATATCCACAAACTGGTTCTGGGGCAGGTACTTAAGGTATTTATCCTTGGCGTAAGCGGCATACTTCGAGTAGAGCTGGAAGGCGGCGAGAAACAGCAATACCGCGGCCAATATAAAAAACTTCTTCTTCATTTCCATACCGGGCACTCCTTGTCGGGGACCCCTCCGGCATCGGTGATCTTGACCGTGCGGCCGGCGCACATGCCGGATTTACGCGTCGCCGTAACCGTATATCCTCCGTCCTCCGTGGCCTGTATATCGTAAGAAAAAAGCGTATCTCCTATATTCCTGTAAGCATCGGCATTTATCGAATTAGGGAATAATGCCTTGCCTATTTCCTCTTCTTTTACCACTCCCTCGGTGTTGGAACAGACAAAGTACTCGCCGTTATCCAGTTTATACCTTTTCTGGGCGTTATAGATGCTTTTAAGATGATACTCCGCGGCCTTGGCTTTGTTCCTTTCCACTGTCTTATGAAAATCCAGAACGGCCAGCGATGATAATATTCCTACAATTACCACCACCGCCATCATTTCTATTATTGTAAAAGCGCTCCGCCTCATATACTCCTATATATTATAAAAGTCATAAATAAGTCCGTTTATATAAATTATACCCTATTTTGTGTGTAAAAACAATCAGTATAGTCGGTTGTCAGCGCGGCCTGCCTGCCGCTATGTCCCTGGCAATAAGGTTACGGTTTAAATAAGGCATGACGGCGCGGTATATACGGTGTGCCATAATCCTGTAGCCGTAACTGTTTGGATGCAAATAATCGCTTTTCAGCGACGGATCGGTGATTATCCCATCCATAACGCCCCTTATGAAAATGGCGCCTTTTTCCCGGCAAAGGGAACGAAAAGCCTGTCCATATTCCTCCATCAAAAGGTCCACGCTTATATCCACTACCGCTGCCATGGCGCCGCTTTCCTGTATATTATCTATGATCTCCCGCATATTCTTGACCGTTTCCTCGAAAGGGATTTTACTCAAAAGATCGTTGCCGCCGAACTCTACTATTACCATAACAGGTTCTCTGTCAAGGACATCCGTCTTTAGTCTCCGCAGGGCTCCCCGCGTATCCTCTGCCGACAGTCCGGCGTTTATGACGTTAAATGAAGTAAGACCCGCCAGGATGACAGGGTAGGATCTACTCGGTTCGGCGCCATAGCCGGCGGTCAGGCTGTCGCCGAAGCAAATTATGTTCTTTCCGGAAGAGTTGAGATTGCGGATATTAAAATCCACGCAGCCGGCCGCAAAGAAAAGAAACGCCAGGCAGGAACAGATACGAAATATGAACCCCGTTATTGTGACTTTACGCATCTCTCGACCTGCCTGTTCTGCGCGTATTGCAGCCTTAATTGTCCGCAGGCCGCTTCTATGTCCCGCCCGCGCGGCTGCCTGACCGTGGCCTGTATTCCCTGCCTGCGCAGGAATGAACTGAACACGGCGGTTTCCGCCGCGGAAGGCGGGCGCCATTCCATAGACGGTAACGGATTAAGCGGGATAAGATTAACTTTGCATCCCATCCCTTTTAACATTTTACATAATTTAACCGCGTTTGGCAAAGAGGAATTTATCCCTTTTATCAGTATGTATTCGAAAGTCACCTGCCTGCCTGTCTTGCGCGAATAAACCCGGCAGGCCGCCAGCAGCCGCGACAAAGGATAGATTTCGTTCACGGGCATGAGCCGGCTCCT
>DIEK01000025.1:15523-27551 GCA_002418595.1 Candidatus Omnitrophica bacterium UBA5776
TTCTCCGGCAAGACGGGCTATCCCCGGCAGTATACCGGATGTGGAAATGGTAATGCGCCGGGCGCCGATATGAAAAGATTCCTTTGAATTGATTATCCGGACGGCCTTGATAAGATTGTCGTAATTATTGAACGGCTCGCCGGTGCCCATAAAAACAAGATGGGTGAGCCGGCCTCCGGCTTCTTTTTGCAGACGGCAGACCTGTTCCAGTATCTCTCCGCAGTTGAGGTTCCTTTCCAGCCCAAGCGCTCCGCTGGCGCAAAAGGCGCAGCGCAGGCCGCAACCTGCCTGAACGGAAATACATCCCGTCATCCTGCGCTCCGTCGGGATAAGCACTGATTCTATCATATTCCCGTCCGCCAGTTCAGAAAGGAGCTTCACGGTTCCGTCTCTGGAGACCAGCCTGTGCGCGACCACGGAGTTGTATATTGAAAAATCCGAAGACAGGTATTCCCTGAGGGAAGCCGGCAGGTCGCTCATGTCCCGGAACGTCCCGGCCATTTTTCTGTATATCCAGGCAAAAACCTGTTCTGCGTGAAAAGGCCGAATACCTGCGGCGTTAAACCGTTCTTTCAACTCCTCTAAAGATAACTCCTTTATATCGGGCATACACTCCTTCGCCGGCGGAAGCTCAATTACCGGCAGGCTGCGGGCGCAAGCGTTCTTTATCGTTCTTACCGGAGCGGTTCTTGGGAAGGGCGGGCAGGAATTCTATCTGCTGCGGGATCTTGAAACGCGCCAGATGTTCGCGGCAGAAATAGCGCAGGTCTTCCGCAGAAACAGCGGCGTCTTGTTTCAACACTACCCAGGCCCTGGGGATCTCCCCGCGCAATTTATCCGGAACGCCGACCACCGCGGCCTCCGCCACCGCGGGATGACGCAACAGCACGGATTCCACTTCCGGCTCGAAAACGATCTCTCCCCCTACCTTGATCATCTCTTTCTTCCGGCCCACGATGAACAGGTCCCCTTCTGCGTCTATCCGCCCCAGATCCCCGGTATGGAACCACCCTCCCCGCATACTCTCGGCCGTCAACTCCGGGTCCTTGAAATAACCGTCTGTGACCACCCATCCGCGCACCGCCACTTCTCCCACCGCGCCGGCCTGCGCAGGCTTATCGTTTTCGTCAAGTATGCATATCTCAACCCACGGCGCAGGCCTGCCCACGCTTTCTATCTTGGCCGACCCCCTGGGAAGCACCACTGTCGGGGCGTTGGTCTCGGTCATACCCCAGCCGTTGAGAAGTTGCGCGTCGGGGCAAAATTTCTGGAACCTGCGCAGCGCTTCCGGAGAGCTGGAAGCGCCGAAAGTAACCACCCAGCGCAGGCTGGACAAATCGAAACTCTCGAATTCCTTCAACTGCAACAAGGCGTAATACATGGATGGGACTATCCAGAAACAGGTGATCCTCCTCTCCTGCACGATCTTGAGGAATTCCGCGGGGATAAAACGCTCCATAAGCACGAAAGTAAGCGAATACACGAGGCAGCCCTGGATATAGATCAGTCCGCCGAGGTGAGAAAAAGGCAAAGCGCAGAGCGCTATGTCTTCTCCGCTCAATTCCACGAAATACTCCATCGCTTTCGGCGGAGCTTCCAGCTGGCGGTAGTTGACTATCACTCCTTTAGGCTTGCCGGTTGTTCCCGAGGTATAAAATATTATAGCCGGATCGGAATCATCCGGGACGGGAAACCCGGAAATAGCGCAATCTTTTTCCGGGAGCTCCTTGAACGGAAATACGCCGGACGGATAAACTGTATCTTTGTGATTGCACACGAAGACCGAAGAAAGCGCGGGCAGTTTTTCCTTCAATCCGCAGGCTGAAACTACCGCCTTTTCGCGCATGATCAGGGTTTTAGCTTCGCAATGTCCCAGACAGGAGAGCAGTTCATCCGAAGTGAGCATAAAATCAAGCGGCACCGCCGTCGCGCCGAGAACCCACACCGCCAGATAGCTGAGGATATATTCCGGACAGCCAGGCAGGTATAGAGCTACCCTGTCTCCTTTAACTATACCGTGGGCAGACAAAGCCGCCGCCGCGGAAAAAACCTTATCCTTAAGCTCCCGGAAGGAGACTTCTTCTCCCCGGAAAACAAAAGCCGTTTTTGCCGGATGTTTCCGCGCCTGTTCTTTCAACAATGCCGTTATGTTCATTGTTCTCCCTATATAAAACCGGTAATCCCTGGGTTTGAGCGGAGCCAACCGGGGATTTCTGGGCGACGGGATTAAAAACCGTACCAGTAACTCACCAGAGGTTTACCGCCTTCGCTCCTATCCAGCACCACGTTCTTCAGGCGCGTATATTCCAGGAATCCCGCCTTCCCCAGTTCTTTGCCGAACCCGCTTTTCTTGAACCCGCCGTATGGCAGACCGGGATAGAACATCCCGTAGGTATTTATCCAGACCGTGCCGGAGTTTATCCCCGCCGCAAGTTTCAAGGCCGCGCCTTCATCACGCGTCCAGATGGAAGCGGCCAGCCCGTAGTCGGAATCATTGCAAAGACGCAGCGCCTCTTCAGGGCTTTTGAACCTGGAGAGCGCCGCCACCGGGCCAAAGACCTCGCAGCGGAAGATATTCATTTCCGAGGTCACTCCCGCCAACACCGTCGGTTCGTAAAAAAACCCGCTGCGGAGACTTTCTTCGGACGGCGCCCTGCCGCCGCAGAGCAGTTCCGCCTTCCGGCTCAACGCCTCCCCCACAAAGGAAGCAACCTTTTCCCTCTGCCCCTGCGATATCAAAGGCCCCATCTGCGTCCGAAAATCCGCGGCGTCGCCGACCGCGATCTTCTCCGCTGCGGCGGCAAACTTCGCGCAGAAGGCGTCGTAAACGCTCTCTTCCACCAGTATGCGCGACATCGCCGTGCACATCTGTCCCTGGTTCAGAAACACGGAAACAAGACAACTGTTCACCGCGGTCTCCAGGTCGCTGCCGGCGAAGACCAGGGCTGCGGATTTCCCTCCCAGTTCCATCAGCGTCTTCTTCGGAGAAACGGCGGTATGGCCGAGAATGGCTCCTCCGCTTTCGTTACTGCCTGTAAAAGATATCATGTCGACCCTGGAGTCGGCACACAATTTTCTCCCCGCAAGTCCCCCCTCGCAATTCACCACGTTCAACACCCCGTCCGGTATGCCTGCCGCGCAGGCTATTTCTGCCAGGGCGATCGCGCTTAAAGGAGTAAGCGAAGAAGGTTTTAATATCACGCAGTTGCCCGCGGCAAGGGCGGAGGCGAGTTTCCAGCAGGCGATTAAAAGCGGATAATTCCAGGGGACGATCAGCAGGACCACTCCCAGCGGCTCGCGCAACAGGCGTCCTTCGGCCTCCGGCGGAAGGCCCGCCGGCGCAGGATCCTTCAAATACTCCTCGAAATGCGCGGCGGTCTCTTCGAAGACCTGGGCAGAAGAGGGAACATCCATGAAGGTTGTTTCTTTTATCGGCTTGCCGGCGTTCCATGTCTCCAACTGCGCCAGCTCAGCGGCGCGTTCGCGGATACCGGCGGCCATTTTCACAAGGCATTCCCGGCGTTTATCCAAAGAAATATCTTTCCAGGAGCCTGAGTCGAACGCCCTGCGCGCGCCATCCAGAGCCGCTTCCAGTTCCGGCTCCAGAGCCAACTCCGCTTCGCACAACGGCACGCCGCGGGAAGGATTGATTACCGTCTTTTTGGCGCCTCCGTGAACAAACCTGCCGTTTATAAAAAGCCTGGCGTTCATGAGGATACCGGCACCTGTTTGAAAAGCTCAAACAGCCTGCTGAAAGGAACGTACCAGCGGGAAAGCTGTCCGAGCTGGCCCTTGAGTTTCATTTTCCCCTGCGTCACCGCCGTGAACGGGTCGAGCCTGCCGGAGAAAACTTCTCTCCAGGCTGATGCCGGGGCCGAGATCACGAACGGGGCTTCCGCGCTGCGTTCAACGGAAGCGATCTTACCCTGCCGGAAAACGAATTTATAGGCGATCCCGTCATCGTCCAGCACCACCGAGAGCTGTAAAGTAAGCTCCAGTTCCCTGCCTTTTTCGGAGATAAAAGAGTCGCGGTTCACCAGGCCAACGATAGCGTCTATATGCTCAGGGGAAAACATCCGATAAGCGAGCCCGGAAGCCGCCGCTCGTTCCGTTTTCGCTTCCGCGGGCGTCAGCTCTATCCCGCAGGAAAACAAACGCGCCAGCGCCGCGGTCTTTATTGACTCCTCCAGAGTCTGCGCGAGATCCAGGGCTTTTGCCATATCGCCGGCCGCCGAGACTATGCCGTGGTTCTTCAGCACTATAAGATTCCCCTGCCGCAGGGCCGCGGTGATTTCCTGAGGCCTGGTCACGGTGGGAGTGTCCTGCGGCACCACCGGGACATCCCCGAGATAGAAAGATGCCTCGAAAGTAAGCGGTTTAAAAGAATCCCTGACGCTGAAATAACCGTTGGCGAAAGGCGGATGGCAGTGCAATACGGCGTTTATCTCCGGAAACTCCTTATAGATCATTCTGTGCATCGGTAGTTCGGAGCTGGGGGTCCTGTCCTCCTCCGCGAGCCCGGAAACCAATCCCACGCAAACCATATCTTCTGCGGACAGCCTGCCCAGCCTGCTGCCGGAGGCGGTGATAATGATGCGCTTATCATCGAGCCTCACGCTCAGGTTGCCGGAAGCCGCCACCGCCATACCGCAGCGGTAAAGCTCTTTTCCGGTCTCTATCACTTCCGCCTCGGCCGTTTCCCTGGTGAATTTTCGCGCCATTTTTAAAACCTCATATGGATATGTTTAGTGATCAGTTCCGCCGGCGTGACGTCGAAAGCCGGATAATAAGCATTCACCCCTGCCGGGGCAAGCCTCAGCCCGCGGTAAGACAACAATTCTCTGCCCGGCCTGACCTCGATCTTTATATCTTCCCCGCACGCGGCTTGGGACGGAGGCGGACAAAGCACGTAAAAAGGGACCCCGAAATATTTCGCGCAAATTGCCAGCTGTAATGTGCCGATTTTGTTGGCGATGTCCCCGTTTAAAGCAAGGTGGTCCGCTCCGGTAATGATCTTATTTACCCTTCTTTCTTTCATCACCTGCGCCGCCATGCCGTCTGTTATCACGGTAACAGGCACTCCGGCTTTTTTCAGTTCCCACGCCGTCAGCCGGCTTCCCTGCCAGTAAGGCCTGGTCTCTGTGGCGTAAAAAGATATACTTTTTCCTTTATTCCTGCATAATTCCGCTATCAAAGGCAGCAGCCCGCTGACATTGCAATGCGTAAGCACGCTATCCCCGCCTTCGAAGAGCGCGGCTGCCTCCCCGGCCTGCTCTATTCTCGCGGACTTCAGTTCTTCCAGAAAACCCGATATCCTCCGCTCCACGGATTCCCCGGCTTGCGCCCAACCCAGCACCATACCGGTAAGCATCTTGAACGGCAGTGTGGGGCGCGCCGAATTCAGCGCCTGCGCGATCTTTTCCAAATCCTGAACGCTCAATCTGCCCCCGTTTTTCTTGAGCTCCAGGAGAAAAGTATACATTACCAGCAATACCTGCCCGATCGCCCTGGTCTGCATACGCCTGATCACGCGCACCGACTGACGGTAACCCGTAACTTTAAGGTAACGGGATGCCCCGGGAAGAAACGTCTCATCCAAAACGTTGAGCTCTTTCCCCTTCAAAAATACCGGCCAGAATAACGGAGAAAATCTCATCCCTTCCCTTCCATCTGCAGTACCGCCGCCAGCGCTATTTCTATCAACTTCGTCTCCGCCATATAATACAATGGATTCATAAAACCCATTTCTCCGGTGATAACGTTGTCGCTGACCGCCAGAATAGAGGCCGCGCGCACGCCATAAAACTGCGCTATGGTCAACAGTGATGAAGAGACCATATCCACTGCCAGCGCCCCTTTGCCGCGCTTGTCCTCCACTATCTCCCTGGTCTCCCGCAGCAGGGCGTCGGTACTCCAGACGCAGCCGCGGTGCACAACCGCCCCCGCGGCGGCAGCCGACGCGACAAGCACGTCGGAAAGCTCTTTGTCCGCCCTGGTGACGAAAGAATCGTCCACATAATAGGGAGTGACGCCGTCGCCCCTCAGCACGGTATCGGCCACCACCAGGTCTCCAACCTTCATCTTCTCGTCCAGCGCGCCGCAGGTACCGATGCGTAGGACGTTCTTTATGCCGGCGTGACAGATCACCTCGGCGGTGATAGCTGTATCTGTAGAAAACCTGCCGCCGTTTATGGCGGTAATCTTTATCCCTTTGTATGTACCGGTATACATGGTATATTCCATGAAAGAGAAATTGCGCACCGGCCCCTCTATTTTCTTCATCAGAACGTCCAGCCTGTCGCGGGGCCCGGGCACGACGGCGTATTTGCCGACGTCCTGCGGCCTGAGCTGGACCATCTCGGCAAGATCCTTACCGGTCAAATGCACGTCTTTCACCATTTTCATAACATCGCTCCTTGCTGTTGTTCCGGTCATTTTCTCTATGAAATACCCAGGAGGCAAGCGAGAGTCCCCCCCGTTACTCCTTCTTCTTCCTTCATCCCCAACCCGAGGCCCTTAACCGCTCTCAGGGAAGGCGCCGGGTCCTTCTTCGCCGGCCAGTCGCTGCCCCAAAGCAGTCTGCCAGGTCCGAAGAACTTAAGGGCAGGGAGCAAGGCGGCGCTTTCTCTTTCTCCACCGGTGTCCACGTATATGCCGCGCAGATGCTCCGAGGGATCGGAGCCGAGGTCCTTGACGAAATTCACCCCGCGCAACATCCTGTAGGTATCGTCAAAACGGGCGGCGAGATAAGGCACCGCGCCGCCGGAATTGGCGAAAATGAATTTTATCACTCCGGCATACTCGCGCAGGAGACCGAACATAAGCATCTTCCCTATGCAGAGTGTGATGTCGAAAACGTATTCTACCACCGGCGTAAGCAATGGATCCGACACCCTGTCGCTGCCGGCCGGCGATACCGTCTGGGAATGCACGAATACAGGCATGCCGGCGTCGGCGGCAGCCCGGTAAGCGGGCTCGAACATAGAGTCATCCAGAAATACACCCGCGTAACTGCTCGCCAGGGAAACGGCGCGCAACCCCTGCTCTTCGTGGGCGCGGCGCACCGTATCGGCCATAGCCTCTCCGTCGCCGAAAGGAAGGACCGCGGAACCGATGAGCCTGCCGGGATACTTTTTTGCCAGAAGAGCGAGGTTGGCGTTGAATATCTCCGCCGCCGCCGCGTAACCGCCCAGCTTTAGATGCGCGTCGCTGGAAGGATACGTCAGGACCGCAGCATCTATGCCGTTGGTCTCCATGGAGGCAAGCCCCGCCTCGATATCTCCCCAGGCCCTGGAGAAAAAATGCGCGTTGGTGATTATTTCTTCGGGCAGCCAATGGCAATGGGCGTCTATTATCATTACTACGGCCTTTCGCGGAATAAAAACCTATTTTTCTTCCCTGGAATGAAGTATTCTCTCCGACATCTCCTGCTCGTAGAGATTCTTGATGCGCCGCAGTTCCTCGTTGCCTAGTTCCTTAACGATGGCTTTCTCAAGCGCCTGAAGTTTTATATCCAGGAATAAATATTCCGGGTTTATCTTCTTGCCCCGGTATTTCAGCTTCAGACAAGCATTCTCTTTCTCCGTCACATAAACGCGCATGGCTTCCACCTGTTCGCCGATCGCCTCTCTTTCATCGGAAAGATAAGCCTGCCGGCACTCTCTTGAGACCTCCTCCAGTATGAATTTATCTATTTCCAGCTGGGTGAATTTGCGCTCATAACGGTCAAACGCCTCCTTGGTGGTCTTATAAAGCCAGAGCAGGTACCTTTTTTTTAGAGCCAGAACGTCTTTCTCGTCCACAAGGCCTCTCCTTTTATTTCCCGGGGTGCTGTTGTTTAAAAGGAATGACCGGCGCCGTCCAGGGCGTTTGTTGATTGATCACGGATATCTCCAAGGGGCAGACGTTTGCCGGAACGGTAAGAGCGAACTTTACAGCGTTCTCTATGGCTTCGGTGCTCATCAACCTGGAGGCATCGGCGGTTATATCGCTGAGCTTACCGGTAAGATCCGTATCGGTGACCCCGGGAAGTATAGAGGTAACCTTGATCCCGTAATCGCGCAATTCCCAGAACAACCCTTTGGAAAAAGCGCGCAGGCCCACTTTAAGAGAACTGTAAACGAGGAAATTTCTCGGTATCGGATCGCACAGCGTCGAGCCGGAAACCATATTGATGACGGCTCCGGAACGGTTCTTTATCATATCCTCGATCACCAACCTTATCATTCGGACGTAACCGAGATAATTCGTGTAAACCAGCTTCTCGAAATCCTCTATAGGCTGCTGCTGAAAAGGATACTGGCTGGAGACGCCGGCGTTATTGATAAGAATATCTATACGCCCGAATTCTTCCCTGGTCTTTTTCACCAGGTTTTGAAGGTCTTCAAGTTTAGTGACGTCGGCGGCAACCGGCAAGACCTTGACCCCGTATTTAGCTGATATGTCATCCGCGGCCGCCTTCAGCGGCTCATACTGACGCGCGGCGATCGCCAGGTTTATCCCCAGTCCGGCGGCGCTGCAAGCGAGGGCCTTGCCGATGCCCCTGCTGGCCCCTGTGACTATCGCAGTCTTGCCCTTCATCATCTGTCCCATATCTTTGCTTCTCCTTTAGCTATGCAACGGCTGTCCATCTTCGCCGCCGCCTGAATACGCAATAAATAATCTTATTTATACCGGGAACGGCAACGAATGAAACTCTCCGGGTTGAGTAAGTTATATATTAAAATACCTGTTCCGGCTTGTCAAATCAATCCTTTGTTCCAGGAACCGCAACCCGCTAAAGGTCTAAAATGTTGACAGCGTCTAAAAACTTGTGTTATGCTAATTCGAATTGTCCGCTCGAAGGCATTCTTTACCGGCGCTTCTCCGACAGGATGAAACTATGCAAACGGCCGTACTTCTGGCATTACTGATGGCTTTGATCACCGCGTCATCCAACATCCTGTTAAAAAAAGGTTTTACCAGGCTGAACCCTTTCCCGGTATCTTTTTTCTCGGTGCTGCTCAGCGCGGTCTTCCTCTGGCTAACTACTTTCTGCACCGGCGGAAAAACTTATTTCTCCTGCCGCGCCGGAATAACCGTCTTCGTGGTCATCGGAATATTCGCCCCCCCGCTGGTAAGGACGCTCACTTATTATGGCATACACACGCTCGGAGCGGGGCGTTCCGCCCCTCTGCGGGCGCTGACGCCTTTTTTTGCCGTGCTTATCGCGATCCGAATGCTGGGAGAATCGCCCGGCCCGCCGATATTCGCCGGCATCGCGCTGATAATCGCCGGAACAATGCTGATAACCCGCGAACAGGGAGATTCGGCGAACTACAGAAAGATCCACCTGCTCTACCCGATGTGCGCGGCCCTCCTGGCCGGGCTTGCCGCGAATCTAAGAAAATACGGTCTCGGGATAATGCCGCATCCGGTATTCGCCTCCGCGGTGGCGGCAACCAGCGCTTCCGTATGCATGAGCGTCTATGTCCTCTGCAGAAAAGGTAAATACCTGCCTGAGATGAAGGAATTCTTCGTTCACCGCAGGGAGAGCGCGTATATCGTCTCCGCCGCCCTGCTGACTTCAATGGGAGAGATCACCGATTTGGGGTCTCTTCTTTACGGAAGGGTCTCTCTTGTCGTCCCCATTTTCGCCGTAACTCCGCTTGCCACCTTACTGCTAAGCCGGGTCTTTCTTCGGCGGCACGAAAGGATAACCCGAAAGATAATATTCAGCGCGCTGCTGATAATCGCCGGCGTATATATCGCCGTCCTTCACGCTTCGCCTTAACGTTACCCCGGTTCAAAAAGTTAAGCCGGAAGAACATCAGCGTTCCGGCGGCCAGGAATCAATGATACGGTTTATGGTGACAAGCTCCTGGGAAGGCGCGCCTCCGTTGGAAATATTCACGACCTCTGTCAGATACGCTTCCAACGCCTCCCGCTCCGGGACACAGGACGCCGAACGTAAAAGACTTTGCAGGTTATTCAGCGCGGAAGAAACGGCCTTTTTCAACTCTACCCCTGCCTTATCCTTATCATAGGCGTCGTACACCTTTCTTACTTCCGCCAGCCCTTCCAGGGAGAAGACCGCGGTGATATCGGACGGAAACCGCGGCAAGCTCCGCAGCGCCTCCGCCTGTTTGCGCAAACGGGCTGTCTCCTCCCTGAGACCGCCGCTGACCGCGGCAATATATCTCAAAACTCCGGCTGGGTTGTATATCATGGGGAAGCGGATTTCTTTTTTTATGCGGGCGAGCTGCCGGTAGAATTTCCCGAAATTATCCACAACTTTTCTTTTTCTCTCATATATTTCTTCTTCTCGGTCAACGGCGTTACCGCGATAATTCTGTATCCCGAAGCAATCGGAGGGCCAGGACAACTGCGGGCCTCTTTGGTAAAAAACAAGCTCGTGGAGATAGTCTTCCGGGAAATCGCGCACAAAAAATAGGAAATCCGAAACGGAAGGGGCCTTCAAATCTGGCGGGCCTTTGATATAAGTATCCCAGAACCAAAAATAAGCGTCGTTTCGGTATTCCCGGTGCACATCGTCTCCTTCCGGACCGGGGAGGGACTTGACCGGCATGTCGACCGCATAATAAAAATGGCAATTCTGCCTCGAGAACATGGAATAGCCGTTGTCCAGGCGCATTATATAATGGGGAGAAAGACCGTCCTTGTAGGAAACCACCAGAAAATTGGTAAGATTGAAATCCACGTTGGCGAATATCCAATCCAGCGCATAGGACTTCTGGAGATACGCGCACGCTTCCGGAGAGAAATAAGGAAAATATTCCGCCCTTAATACGCCTTCATTGGGAACGTACTCCTGCAGAGATCCGGATAGGACCTTCCCGTTCACCCGCAGGTTAATCACACCGACTCTCGGAGTGGCCACCCCGAAAAGCTTGTAGATACGGTAGATAGCCACGGCGCTGAACTTCTCCGTGCAGCTTAAAAAAGAGGTGAATCCGCGTTTATCTTGCAGCAGGCAGGGTTTGAATATCCATCTCCGCCCCAAAGGGTCGCTTAGAACGATCTTAGCTGACTGCCCCCAGGTAAGCCAGCGCCCGGTCTGGTCGATACGCAGAGAAAGCGTTTTGAATAATTCGTCTTCGGCGTTCAGGTACTCCTGAAAAACAGCGTAAAGATCGCGATAAGCCAGTTCGGTTTTCTTTACCGCCAAGGCATACCGTCCCGCGGCAACAAGTACCGCCGCCGTTATCGCAAGGAGGAACATCTTTATTATTTTTCCGGAGTTCACCTTCCTCTCCTTATTTTACAGGAGTTATTATGTCCGCGGGAGAAAAGAACGGAGATTGCCTATCCGCTATTTCGTAAAACGGAATCCCCCCGTCAATTCTTCGTATACCGGTTTATACCGGCTGCTTTCGTTTAAATAACAATACATAGATACCCTCACCATATACTGCTTCCCCGGGAAGAACCTATCCACAAACATTGTCCGGGCGCCGGGCTTATCTTTACAGCCGCTTTTTTCCTGAGCGATAAAAAGCATCTCCCTGCTTATATACTCCTGCCCTCCGGAGGAGCGAATGCGCGGCCATTCTTTGAACTGAAAAGCGGGAACCCCTTTCTTTTTCCAAACGAGCAGATATCGCCTCATCCTGTCCTTTACCGACAGCAACAAGTCCCGGGAGCTCTCCGCATCGAACACCTGGATACGGAAATAAGGGATCTTTTTGCCCTTTTCCGGCAGAAAGGTTACCTCCATCAGCGGCTTCTTGCCCGTGTGGGAGTGCGTTGACTCGAACGCGAATATCGCCCAGCCGTCCGGCACAGGCACTTCAAACCCGAATTCAGCGTTGCGATAAACAGGGGCGCGCAGATCCTTGGCCGCCGGCAGGTCTTTCCTGGGCAGTCCGGCATCATCGATTATTCTTTCTATCTCCTCCCGCAGGTACAGCATCGGGCTTCCGCAGGAAGAATTCACTATTTCCACATATCTATTGTTCTCCTCTATTATCACCCCGTTAACGGCCTTGCCGTCTTTTAGGAAAAGTTTCTCGCAGCGGGCTGGGGCGCA
>DIEK01000081.1 GCA_002418595.1 Candidatus Omnitrophica bacterium UBA5776
GCCGACGGTTACGCGCGCGCCACAGGAAGGCCCGGCGTCTGCCTGGCCACTTCGGGGCCGGGGGCTACCAACCTGACCACCGGGCTGGCGACGGCTTATATGGATTCCATACCCGTGGTCGCCATTACCGGCCAGGTGAAGACTTCGCTGATCGGCAACGACGCTTTTCAGGAGGCGGACGTCACCGGCATAACGCGCTCCATCACCAAACATAATTATCTCGTGAAGGATGTTTTGGACCTGGCATTGATTATCCGGGAAGCTTTCTGCATCGCTTCCACAGGCAGACCGGGGCCGGTGCTTGTGGATATTCCGGTGGATGTGCAGCAGCAGGAGTGCGAATTCGTCTGGCCCGAACAGGTTTGCATCCGCAGTTACCGCCCCACGCTTTTCGGGCACCCCGGACAGGTCAAAAAAGCCGCGAAGATGATCTCTTCCGCGCGCAGGCCGTTGATCTACGCGGGAGGAGGGGTAATCACTTCCGGAGCGCACAATGAATTGCGGGAACTGGCGGAAAGGATAAACGCGCCGGTTACCTGGACCCTTATGGGTATCGGGGGGTTCCCGGCCACACACAAGCTTTCTCTCGGTATGCTCGGGATGCACGGCACCGCTTACGCAAACCACGCGATTATGGAGTCCGATCTGATCATAGCCGTGGGCGCGCGTTTCGACGACAGGGTCACCGGCAGGATAGACGTTTTCGCGCCTTCGGCGAAGATAATTCACATAGATATAGATCCGGCTTCCATAAGCAAGAACGTGAAGGTGGATATCCCGATGGTGGGGGACGCCAGGAACGTTCTCGGCCAACTCCTGGAGGAGCTGAAATCTTGTCCCGATACCGGAGAATGGCTGAAGACCGTGGGGGGCTGGAAGAAGAAATATCCCATGATCTATAAAGAAAGCGGCAAGATAAAGCCTCAATATGTGATAGAGCAGATAGACGCCGCCAGCAAAGGCAAGGCGCTTATCTCCACGGAGGTCGGGCAGAACCAGATGTGGGCGGCGCAGTGGTATAAATACGACTATCCCAGGACGTTCATCTCCAGCGGAGGCCTGGGCACAATGGGGTTCGGTTTTCCGGCCGCGATGGGTGTTAAAGTCGCCTATCCGGAGAGGATAGTTTTCGACATCGCCGGGGACGGCTCCATACAGATGAACATACAGGAACTCGCTACTTGCGTCAGCAACAAGATTAACGTGAAAATCGCGATATTGAACAACGGCTATCTCGGTATGGTCAGGCAGTGGCAGGAGCTTTTCTACAAGCGCCGTTATTCGCATACCACACTTTTGAATCCGGACTTCGTGAAGCTGGCAAAAAGCTACGGAGCCGAGGGCATACGCGTCACCAAAAAAGAGGAAGTGAGGCCGGCGATAGAGAAGGCCATAGAAATAGACAACGTGGTGATGATAGATTTCCGCATCGAACCGGAGGAGAACGTTTTCCCCATGGTGCCGGCTGGGGAGGCGATCAACCGGATGATCGGCGGAATGGCGTGAAGTCTGTTGAAAAAGCCCCATCTGCGTTGTTGCGCGCCGCGTGTCTTTGTGCGGCGTATATGACAACATACGCCTCCGCAGCCACTTGGCGCACGCCTATCACCTGTGGCTTTTTGAACAGACTTTGAGAAATAGAGGCGGTATAGAGAATGCCGAAATAGAAAATGGAGAAATACAGACTTCGATTGCGGTCAAATCTCGATTATCGAGTTCTCAACTGTTTCTAAGGAAAGAAGGTCTTTATGAGGCACACGATATCTATACTGGTGGAAAACAAATTCGGCGTGCTGGCGAGGATTGCCGGGCTGTTCAGCGCCCGCGGATACAACATCGACAGCCTGTGCGTCAGCGAGACCCTCGATCCCAGCATATCGTATCTTACGATGGTGGTGGATACCAGGGATGAGCAGATACTCGAGCAGGTCAAGAAGCAGTTGAATAAACTGATCGATGTCATCACGGTCACAGATTTCACCAAGAAGGATTACATAGACCGTGAATTGATGATGATCAAGGTTTCCTGTCCCGCCAAGGACAAGGCGGCGCTGGAGTCGCTGGCGAAGAAATGGGGCGCTGGAGTCACTCATTGCCGGGGGAATACGGCGATAGTCGAGATAGTCGGGGATCAGGAAAAACTGAAGAAGGCTCTGGAAGATACAAGGCGTTTTAACATAAAAGAACTGGTGCGGGCGGGCAAGATCGCGATGGCGACCGGCGACCTCACGCCAAAGTCAAAAACAGCATAGAGGAGGGAAGATGGCTAAGGTATATTACGATAAGGACGCGGATCTGAACCTTTTAAAGAATAAGACAATCGCTATCCTCGGTTACGGCATACAAGGGCGCGGGCAGTCTCTCTGCCTGCGTGATTCGGGCTGTAAAGTGGTGGTTTCAGAGCTTCCCGGCACGCCTAACTATGAGCAGGCCAGGAAAGACGGTTTTACGCCGGTGAGCGCCGAGGAGGCGGCCCGCAAAGGGGATATCATACAGATCCTTACTCAGGATCACGTGCAGGCGATAGTCTATCGTAAGGCGATAGAACCTAATCTGAAGGCAGGGAAAGCCCTTTGTTTTTCGCACGGTTTCAACATCCATTTCAAGCAGATCGTGCCGCCCAAGAACGTGGACGTGTTCATGGTCGCTCCCAAAGGCCCGGGCGCCCTGGTGCGCAAGATGTATGAAGAAGGGAAAGGCGTTCCTTCTCTGGTGGCGGTTTTCCAGAACGCCAGCGGAAAAGCGCTTGATCTGGCGCTGGCTTATGCCAAGGCACTGAAGGCGACAACCGCCGGAGTCATCAAGACCACTTTCGCGGAGGAGACCGAGACGGATCTTTTCGGCGAGCAGGCCGTGCTTTGCGGCGGCGTGTCCGAGCTGATCATGGCCGGTTTCGATACGCTGGCGGACGCCGGATACCAGCCGGAGATCGCCTATTTCGAGGTCCTGCACGAGTTGAAGCTCATCACCGATCTGATCCAGGAGCGCGGTATAGCCGGCATGCGCCGCGGAGTTTCCAATACCGCCTGCTACGGCGACCTTTCCAGGGGCAAAAGGGTGATTACCGCAAAAACCAGACAGGAAATGAAAAAGATCCTTAAGGAAATACAGACCGGGAAGTTCGCCAAGGAATGGATAAAAGAGAACGAAAAAGGCCGCCCGGTATTCAACAAACTGCTCAAGGCAGGAGACAATCACAAGATAGAGAAAGTCGGCCGCAAACTCAGGGAGATGATGCCCTGGATGAAAAAAGCGTAGAAAAGGAAGGGTAACGGCGGTTACGATACCCGGTTCGTCAATCTGTCATGGTTACGGTTTTTGAACGTTACCGCAGGCGGGAACCGATACGGGCTTCGTCATCTTGACCGTTGCCGGGGTTTTACTAATGGAAAAGGTCATAATCTTCGACACTACGTTAAGGGACGGTGAACAGGCCCCCGGGGGTTCGCTGACTTCCCAGGAAAAGCTTGAGGTCGCTTTTCAACTGGAAAGGCTGGGGGTGGATGTTATCGAAGCCGGTTTCCCTGTATCCAGTCCGGATGATTTTCAGGCCGTGGCCCGCATCGCGTCTTCGGTCAAAAAGAAGTCCGTTTGCGCCCTCGCGCGCTGCCTGAAACCGGATATAGATGCCGCGGCCAGGGCTTTGAAGAAAGCACGGAGACCGCGTATACACGTTTTCCTCGCCACCTCCAAGATACACCTGCAGTATAAATTCCACAAAAGAGAAGACGAGATACTGCAGTTGGCGGTGCAGGCGGTGAGGGCCGCACGAAGGCTCTGCCCGGACGTGGAGTTCTCCCCTGAAGATGCCACCCGCAGTGAGCGCTCTTTTCTTTTTAGAGTAATAGAGAACGTGATAAGAAACGGAGCTTCCACCGTGAACATTCCGGACACGGTCGGCTATAGTTACCCCGCCGAGATATATTCTCTTATTTCCGAGATAAAGGACAACGTTCCTAATATAAATAAAGCGGTCATTTCCATTCACTGCCATGATGATCTCGGCATGGCGAGCGCAAATTCCGTATCGGCGGTGCTGGCCGGAGCGCGCCAGGTGCATTGCACGGTGAACGGCATCGGCGAGCGGGCCGGCAACGCATCTCTGGAAGAAGTTGTAATGGCTTTGAGAACCAGGAAGGACGCTTTCAGCAATTTACAAACTTCGATAAATACGAAAGAGATATTGAATGCCTCCAAATTGGTGAGCAAACTTACCGATTTCGTGGTGCCGCTGAATAAAGCCATAGTGGGGAAAAACGCGTTTAGCCACGAGTCCGGCATACATCAGGACGCGGTTTTAAAAAAGCGGACGACCTATGAGATCATGGACCCGGCCGACGTCGGCGTGGCCGGCAGCGAGATCGTGCTGGGGAAGCATTCCGGCAGACACGCGTTACGGGAAAGGCTGCAAGCCCTGGGTTTCAAGCTCACAGCCGAAGAGCTCAACAGCGCGTTCGCGCGTTTCAAACAGTTGACCGATAAAAAGAAGGAGATTTACGACGATGATCTGCGTATCATAGTCGATGATCAGCTTAGGCAGGTCAAGCCGCTGTGGGAACTGCGGGGATTCGAGGTTTGCTGCGGCAGCGGCTCTACTCCGGTTGCCGTAGTGCGCTTGAAGAAGAACGGCCGCCTGTTGAGCGGGCAGGCTTCGGGTGACGGACCGGTGGACAGTTGTTTCAAGGCAATAGATAAAATTACCGGTTTGAAAGTCAGATTGCAGGATTTTCGTCTGGAGTCCGTCACTTCGGGTAAGGATGCGCTCGGCCAGGCGAGCTTGAGTCTTAAGCTGAAAGCCGGGGTTTTCGGCGGCAGAGGGGCCAGCACCGATATCATCGAAGCGGCCATCAAAGCTTATCTTGACGCCATAAACCGGTTGAGCAGGCGATGACCTACGGTCTGGTCGGTTATCCGGTCAAGCACAGCTTTTCCCCGGCGATGCACAACGCCGCTTTCCGCGAACTGGGCATAGACGCTTCCTACAGCCTTTTCGAGATTCCTCCGCAGGATATACCGGCGTTTCTGAATGATCCGGCTTATTCTTTCAGCGATACCGCCGGGAGCAGGCGATATAAACCGGCCGACCTTTCCGGTTTCAACGTTACCATCCCGCATAAAATAGCCGTAAAAGAGATATTGGAAAAGAAATACCCCGGGCAGCCGGCGGCAGATAACGAACTTTATTATGCGCGTGTCTCCGGCGCGATCAATACCGTCAAGAATGAGGGAGGGATGATCAGTTATCGCAATACCGATGTTCTTGGGTTCCTCATTTCTTTGAAGGAGGATCTCGGTTTCTCGCCGAAAGGCAAGAATGCGATGCTTATCGGCTGCGGCGGAGCGGGCAGGGCGATCATTGCCGGGCTTACTTGGGAAGCTGATAGAGCGGAAAAAATATATATATATGAAAAAAGCCCGCAATCCCGCGGGAATGCCGAAAAGCAATTCGCTTTCAACGCTATTGACGGAATGCTGAACGGGAAGGGAAAAGAAATAATTACTTTTATCGGAGAAGAGGATATACCAGCCAGGCTTGAAGAGTGCGATATACTGGTGAATACTTCTCCTTTGGGAATGAAAGAAGGCGATCCCAGCCCGGTCAAAAAGGAATGGCTGAAAAAAGGCGCGGCGGTTTACGATATCGTTTATAACCGTACCACGCGTCTGCTGGATGACGCCCGCGCGTCCGGGCTCGCCGCTTCCGGCGGGCTGGGGATGCTTTTGCACCAGGGCGCGGCGGCGTTCGAGTTCTGGACCGGCGGTAAGGCTCCGGTGGAAGTGATGCGCAGGGCATTGAAAGAGGCGGCGGGCCTATGATCATTCCCCTGATTTTCTTCGTTTTCGGCGCCATCGTCGGCAGTTTCCTGAACGTCTGCATCCACAGAATGCCGTTGAACCAATCGATCGTTTTTCCCCGTTCGCATTGCCCGTTCTGCTCCGGGGGCATTGCCTGGTTCGACAATATACCTTTGTTGAGTTTTTTTATCCTGAAAGGCCGATGCAGGCATTGCGGCAAACCGATATCCCCGCGTTACCCCCTGGTGGAATTCATTACCGGCTCTTTTTTTCTGCTTATGGGGGCGATTTACGGCGCGCAGGCCCAGGCGATATATTATTGCCTGTTCTTTTCACTGCTTTGCGTGGCGACTTTCGTGGACATACAGTATCAGATCATCCCGGACGAAATATCAATAGGAGGGACCACGGCCGCGCTGCTGCTGAACGTTTTAGCCGGTATAAGGCCGCAGCCGGTCATCTTCGATTGGCATCCTGTTCTTCGCAGCCTTTACGGCGCGGCGGCCGGGGCAGGCATCATCTACGCGGCCGGGGCTTTGTTCGACCTGGTATATTTCCGTATCCTGAAGAAACCTCCGGTGGAAGGAGAAACTTCTTCTATGGGCATGGGAGACGTGAAATTGATGGCGATGATCGGGGCATTCCTCGGCCCGGACAAGGCGGTGATGACCTTTTTTCTCGCCCCGTTCCCGGGAGCTATTGTGGGCATCATTAACCTGGTCTTTAAAAAGAGCCACGTAATTCCTTACGGGCCGTTTCTTTCTCTGGCAGCTATAGTTTCGTTCCTGTTTGGTCACAGGATACTGGCTTTTATTGTTCCTTAAGATAATTTAAATAAGCGGCGGCTTCCGGGGTAAAGGATTACGAAGTTCCCTCCAAACACGTGATAATCAAAAACACTTTCGATGCGGCCAACGTTTCCGGAGTAAGTCCGCGCCTGGTCTTTTGTATCCAGGACGCGCACTGCAACTTTGAAGCGGAATTCGGCATAAATATAGAGGAAATCGGAAGGCAGGGCGGACTGCTTGAGCCGCTCAACGCAAAGGTGGCCCTCCGCTTAGGTCTTTTTAGAACGATTTCTGACGGGCGGTTCCCTGAACTGTCGCTGAAGCCCGCCGCCCAAGGCCTTTCCGGCCGGCTTAAGAACCAGAGGGCCAACAACAGCGGGTTATGAAGTCCAGCGGTCCGGAGCGGGTTCCCGTATAAAACAAAGAAGGCCCTTCGACTCGAGGGCCTTCTTTGGAGGTGATAAACCTCAATAGCTTTCGCTATCTGCCGACCTCCTTATGTCGACTGGTTTTTTCACTTCTATGGCAAGTATGCCACACGCCTTTCCGGATTTCAAGCCCCCGGCCGAAAAAAATAGCGCAATCCACGGTTTTAGACACCGGTTTTAAAGGATAACGGCCTATTACATTTTTCTCTGGACTTCGGCTCGCGGGTCCTGTTTGTCTTATCGCCGGTTATTTATTTTTTATCTTTCGGAATAGGAATTTAGGGGAATTTTATATTGACCTTCGTCTGCGCCTCGGATAATATATAGCGTAAATATCCTGCGAGTTTCTGTTAATCGGAGCGCAGAATTTTTGAATGCCGGTATTCACTTTCGGTTTGTCGTTTCCCGGTTACGATGCCCGTATCGTCAATCGTCTTGCGTTTTTCGGCTTTAAGACGTCCCTGTGACCGAAAGCCGAAACGGGCTTCGTTACCGTCCCCGTTACCGAATTAAGTATCGTGTCCCCGGAGATGAATTCTATGGATTTCTCGTTAGAAGAAAAGGCGTTGGCGGCTTCGGCATCAGGAGCCAAATGGGGCGCGATAGGCGTGAAGCGCAGGGCGGGAGTGCTCGCCCCGCTTTTCTCGCTTTATTCCTCGCAGAGCGCAGGGGCAGGCGATATAAACGATCTGCGCCTGCTTGTTGACTGGTGTTCTTTTACCGGCAACAGCATCCTGCAACTTTTGCCGATGAATGAACTGGGAGCCGTTTTTTGTCCGTATGATTCCATAAGTTCTTTCGCGCTTGAGCCGTTCTATTATTCTTTTTCCGGTGACGGACGTTCAGCATCCGGCTATATCCGGGTCCTGCGGAAGAAATTCCCCGCGGAAGCGCCGCGCGTGGATTATAACCTGAAGTGGGATAAGCTTTCTTTTCTCTGGGAGATGTTCCTGGAAAAAGGCAAGGCGGACACTGCCGGCGCTTCTTTTTCTTCTTTTCGCGAGAATAACTTGTACTGGCTGAAGGATTTCGCGCTTTTCAAGGTCCTCAAGTATTATTCCCAGGGCAAAGCCTGGCATGACTGGGATGACGTTTACCGCCGCCGCGATAAAGAGGCGCTGTCGCGTTTCGAACGGGAACATAGAGGGGAAACGCTGTTCCAGGAATGGCTGCAATGGCGTCTTTTTGAGCAGATGACCGCGGTCAAGAAATATGCCGTTGACAAGGGTGTGTTGCTTAAAGGAGATCTGCCGATACTGGTTTCGCGCGACAGCGCCGATGTTTGGGCCCACCCGGAATTTTTTAAGCTGGATTCGGCCGCCGGGGCCCCTCCGGATATGTATTGTGCCAAGGGGCAGCGCTGGGGCATGCCGGTTTATGATTGGGGCAGGATCGAAGCCGACGGGTACAGGTATCTTAAGGAAAAGCTGCGTTACGCGCGGAATTTTTACGATCTTCTGCGCGTAGATCACGTGGTGGGGTTGTTCAGGATATGGAGTATTCCTTACGGCGACCCTCCGGAAAACCAGGGGCTGCACGGCAGTTTCGACCCTTCGGACGAGAATTTCTGGGGAGAACACGGCAGGAAGATTCTATCCGTAATGCTGGAGAACACGGATATGCTGTTGTGCGCGGAAGACCTGGGCGTGATACCCCGGGTATGCACCGAGACCCTGCGCGATTACGGCATCCCGGGAAACGACGTGCAGCGCTGGTCTAAGGACTGGGACGCGCGCCACGATTTTCTCCCGCCTGAAGAGCAGCGTTTCCCGGCGGTGACAATGTTATCCACCCACGATACCACCAACTTCGCCGCCTGGTGGGAGAATGAAGCGGGGACGGTGGACGAAGGGCTTTTTATGCGCAAGTGCTACGAGAAAGGAATCGATTACGGTTATATAAAAGGACTGCTTTTCGATCCGGTTCTTTCGAGGCACGGCAGGCTGCGCTGGCTTCAGGGTATGAGAGATCCGGGCGCGCTTGCTTCGGTGCTGGGACGGAGTATGAATGAAGTCGGAGATATATTGAAAATGCACGCCGATACTTACGGAGAAAAAGACAAATTCTGGGCGCAGCTCGGTTTAAGCGGCGTTCCCACCGAGAAAGCCGATCCCGGACTCGCCAGACAAGCTCTGGCGTTGAATCTGCGTTCCCGGGCGGTTTTCTGCGTGCAGACCCTTCTGGACTGGTTCTATCCGGCCGGTATATTACGGGAAGATCCGTATGGCTACCGCTTGAACACGCCCGGCACGGTCGGGCCGCAGAACTGGTCTTTAAAAATGCCCCTGCCGCTGGAAGAACTGGTTAAACATGAATTCAACACTGTAATAAAAGAGATGATAGCCGGTTCCGGCCGCGCATAAACCGAAATAACCTTAGACAGCCTGCCGGAAGAGCCCGGCGTTTATGTCCCCGCCCCGGATATTCCTATGGGTAAAAAGATCGTATCCAAGAACAAGCCTTGTTCCGCGGGCACCCCTTTAAAAGCGGTGATTTTCGACTTCGACGGGGTGATCGTGGACTCGATGCCGTATCATTTCATAGCATGGTTCGAAACATTGCGCCCTTACGGAGTGAGGGCCGGTTGTCTGGACGTCTATTGCAGAGAAGGGGAGCGCTGGGAGAAATCCGCGTGTGATTTCCTGGCGCAGAATAATATAAAGCCGTCCCGTCAACTGCTAGAGCGCGTATTCCGCCGCCGCCGCCGTATCTTCGGTAGATATTCCAGGGGGATGAGATTCTTTCCCGGGGCTTTCCGGATATTGCGGGAGCTCAAGATGCGCGGTTACAAACTGGCTCTGGTCAGCGGCACGCCGGGCATTGAGATAAAACGCATGCTTCCGGCGGGGATCGGCCGGCTTTTCGACGTTATGGTCACCGGGGATAAAGTCAGGCGCGGTAAGCCGCATCCGGAACCTTATAAAACGGCTTTACGCCTGCTCGGTCTCAAGGCGGCGGAATGCCTGGTGGTGGAAAACGCGCCTCTGGGTATCGCCTCGGCTTCCGGAGCCGGAATCTTCTGCGTGGCGGTTTCCACCAGCCTGCCCGCCGAATATCTGAATAAGGCGGATATGATAGTCGGCGGGATATCCGCGGTGCTGCCTATAATAGAGAACAGGAGCCGCCGTCGGAAATAAATCCGCGTTTCATCAAATTTTTTGTGAAAATTGTCTTTCCCGGCAGTATAATGGAAAGAACAGCCGCGGAAAACAGGAGATGTTGAACCGGCATTAGGGAGCAAAAATGAATTCGTTATGGTTACTGTTGGCCGGGACCTGCGCGCTGGCGGCGGGTTACCGTTATTACGCCGCCTTCAGCGAGAAGAAAATATGGGGGGTGGATCACAGCCGTGAGACCCCCGCCGTGAAATACGGAGACGGACTGGATTATATGCCGGCAAAGCACTGGAGCATTCTGTTCGGCCACCATTTTTCTTCGATAGCCGGGGCAGGTCCGATAATCGGCCCGGTGGTGGCCTGCGCCATGTTCGGCTGGGGGCCGGCCGCGCTGTGGGTGGTTTTAGGTTCGATCTTCATCGGAGGGATCCACGATTATTCCGCGCTTATTCTTTCCCTGCGGCACAAAGGGAAATCTGTGGGGCAAGTTTCCGAGGCGGTGATAAACCGCCGCTGCCGCCTGGTTTTTTCAATTTTTCTCTGGTTGGCCCTGGTTCTTATCGTGGCGGTCTTCGCGGCCGTTACCGCCCAGACTCTTGTTGTTCAACCGGAGATCGTCATACCTACCCTGGGTCTCATCCCCATAGCCGTCTTGCTGGGTCTTATGGTTTACCGCTGGAACGTGAAACAATTGCCGGCGACGGTAGTCGCTCTTTTGCTTATGGCCGGCTCCATTTACGCGGGGGAGATATTCCCGGTGCGGCTGGCGTTCCCCCAGGCCATGGTGTTCTGGACGGCGCTGCTGCTCGTTTACGCCTATATCGCCTCTGTGGTCCCGGTGAACCTGCTGTTGCAGCCGCGGGACTATCTTTCCATGGTTGTGCTGTTTCTGGGGCTGCTTTTGGGTTACGCGGGAGTATTCGTTTCTCACCCGAAGATGTCGGCTCCTTTCTATATTAAGGCTCCAGCCGGAAGCGCCGGCTTGTGGCCGGCTATGTTCGTTCTGATCGCCTGCGGCGCCATTTCCGGTTTCCACGCGCTGGTTTCGTCCGGAACGACCTCCAAGCAGTTGGCGCATAAACGCGACGCCAAGCGTATAACCTTCGGGGGAATGCTGCTGGAGGCGGCGATGTCCCTGCTTGCCATAATTTCCGTCTGCGCCGGTCTTTTCTGGAGCGGCGGGCCGGAGGGTATGGTCTATCCTGAACTGGCGCAGAAGAGCGGCTGGATAGTGACTTTCGGCAAAGGCTACGGTAATCTCACTGCCCCTCTGGTGGGCGCCGCGGCCGGGACGACCATAGCGGTTTTTCTTTTGAACAGTTTCGTGATGACCACGCTCGACAGCGCCACCAGGATCACGCGTTATCTTACGGAGGAGATATTCGGCGAGTCTTTGAAAAGGAAGAAAATGAACAATAAATATGTATCCGGCGCGATCTCCACGGCGGCCGCGGCCGGTCTGGCTTTCGGCTCCTGGCAGGTGATCTGGCCGGTGTTCGGCGCGGCGAACCAGTTGATCGCCGCCCTGGTGTTGTTGACGGCTTCCGTTTATCTTTTGCAAAAAGGCCGGCCGTCTTTATACACGTTATTGCCGGCGTTATTTATGGCGGTTACCACCGTTTTCGCGCTCGGGTCGGGGATGGTTGTTTTCTGGCGGCAGAAGGCTTATATCCTGGTCGCTGTGTCGGCGGCGCTGCTTTTGCTTTCCTGCGATATGCTGAAAGAGGCATACCTGGCTCTGGCGGCGGCCCGCGGCACAAGGGCCGGCGGGAGATAAATGGCGTATCTTTCCGGCCGGGCATATTTTCTCTCCAAAAAGGTCGGCAAGGCGATCACCGATTACGGAATGCTTGACGACGGGGACAGGGTGGCGGTGGCGGTTTCCGGCGGCAAGGATAGCCTTGCCCTTTTGCGCATAATGCAGGAGAGGCGGAAGTTTGTTCCGATAAAATATGATATAATCGCGGTGCACGTCGATTTGGGGTACGGGGGAGTAAATCCGGCGAGGCTGGAACGTCATCTGCGCGGCGCCGGCGTTGAGTTCCATATAGAAAGATCTGACGCCTTGCGTTCCGGCGACCGCGGGAAAATCAACTGTTTCTGGTGTTCCTGGAACCGGCGCAAGGCGTTGTTCGAGGCGGCGGACAGGCTCGGGTGTTCCAAGGTCGCGCTGGGCCATCACAAGGATGATATAGTCCAGACTATACTTCTGAATTTCTTCTTCCACGGGGAGATCTCGGCGATGTGCCCTAAACAGGAACTCTTCGGCGGGAAGTTGACGTTGATACGGCCGCTGGCATACGCTGAGGAGAAGGAGATAATAGCTTTTGCCGACGCTTACAAAATCCCGGCGCAGAAATGCCGGTGCCCGCACAGCGGAAAGACTAACCGGGCGCTTGTGGGGCGTTTCATAGCGCAGGCGGAGCGCGTATGCCCGGACGTTAAGACCAATATCTTTCGCAGTGTTAAAAGAATAAAACGGGAATATCTGCCGTAGGTTGAGGCTGTATCGTAAAGGGGAGAACGAGAAATGGTCATAGTTCTGGTGATCGCGTCGGTACTGGCGGTTTTCGCGGTGTTTTTCGTGCTACTGCGACTTTATTTTCAGATCAGTTCCCGCATGGACGCGATGGCCGAGGCGGTGCGCAGGAGCGGAGATTCTTTGAATAAAAACATAGGCGATACTCTCGGAGTTTTCGGCGGGGTTCAGGATAAATTAGCCCGCGTCGAAGAAGTCAACCGCAGGATATACGAGATAGGCAGGGACATATCCAGTCTGCAGGAACTGCTGCGGGCCCCCAAGTTCAGGGGGAAGTTCGCCGAGACTTTCCTGGAAAACCTGCTTTCTCAGGTTCTGCCTCCCGATTTTTTCCAGGCGCAATACCGTTTCCGCAGCTCCGACACGGTGGACGCGGTTATCAGGCTGGGGGAGCGTCTTTTGCCGGTGGACGCCAAGTTCAGCCTGGAGAACTTTCAAAAGATGACGGCTGAACCGCAGGAACAGGCGCGCGCGGCCCTGAAGAAGAAGTTCGTTTCCGACGTCAAGGACAGGACCGACGAGATAGCTTCCAAATACATCCTCCCGGCCGAGAACACCTACGATTTCGCTTTTATGTATATCCCTGCGGAGAACGTCTATTACGAGATAATAGCCACGGAAGACCTCTTGTCTTATTTGATCTCGCGCAGGGTATATCCGGTGTCGCCGCTGACTTTCTACGCCTACCTGCAGATAATCTGCCTGGGATTGAAAGGTCTGCGCGTGGAAGAGAACGCGGAACGCATATTAAAGACTATAGCTTCTTTGTCGGGCGAGATAAACAAATTCCGGGATGATTATCAGCTCGTGGGCAGGCATTTGCAGGACGCGGGCCGTAAATACGAAGAGAGTTCCAGAAAGCTCGAGAAACTGGCGGAAAAGATCGCCTCTGTGGACAGGCAGGAAGATGACGTCTGAGGAGTTGTGCGGGATCGGCCTGGCTTTCGGCCGCGGACGCGTAAATATGTCGTTCCGGCACGGAGATAAGGCGGACGTGCTGGTTAACCGCGGGAATTTTCTTGCCTCTATAGACGCCGTCCCCGGCCGTCTGGTCTGCTGCGACC
>DIEK01000115.1:0-11462 GCA_002418595.1 Candidatus Omnitrophica bacterium UBA5776
AATCCCCGCGCCTCGCGCACGGTGCCTTTTGTCTCCAAGGTGATCGGCGCGCCTCTCGCGAAGCTGGCCACCAAAATAATGCTTGGCAGGAAGCTTAAAGATCTGGGGTTCACCCGGGAGGTCGTTCCTTCGTACGTCGCGGTGAAGGAATCGGTTTTCCCTTTCAGCCGTTTTCCGGGAGTGGATATAATACTGGGCCCCGAGATGAAATCCACGGGAGAAGTAATGGGCATAGACTGCGATTTCGGCAGCGCCTATATTAAAAGCCAGATTGCCGCCGGACAGAAGATCCCCCTGAAGGGCAACGTTTTTATCTCGGTCAGAGACAAGGATAAACGTTCCATGGTGATGATCGCCAGGCAGTTGCACGAGTTAGGTTTCAATATTTTCGCTACAGAGGGGACCGCCGGGGCCCTGCAGCGGAACGGTATCCCGGCCACCACGCTGGCGAAGATCGCCGAAGGCCGGCCGAACGTGCTGGATCTGATGAAGGACGGCAAGATACAGATGGTCATAAATACCCCCTCGGGACGGACTCCGAGGCAGGACGAGGTCAAAATACGGTCGCACGTGGTGCTGTATAACATCCCTTATACCACGACTATCTCCGGGGCGCAGGCGACGGTCAACGGCATCTCCACCCTTTCGAAAAAGGGATTATCGGTCAGGTCTTTGCAGGAATACCAGAAGAACGCCGGCGGGAGACGGAAGCATGCCTGAACTTCCTGAAGTGGAGACCGTGCGCAGGGAACTGGAAGAGCGCGTCAGCGGCAGGAAGATCGAGAAAATAATCGTGAACGCGTCCCGCCTGCTGCGCGGCATATCCGAGAAGTCATTTATATCCCAGGTGACGGGGACCTCCATTACCGGCGTACAAAGAGCGGGCAAACTGCTTATTATAGAACTTTCCTGCGGAAAAGCGATCACCGTGCATTTGAAAATGACCGGCCAGCTTGTCTATCCCGGGGACGGCAAAGCCAGCCGGGTCCGTTTCCTGCTGTCGGGAGGCGGATATCTCGACTTCAACGACCGAAGGCTTTTCGCCGAGATCGGGTTGACCGATGACTGGCGCAGGATCGACTTCGTGGAATCGCTCGGCCCGGAGCCTTTCGACGTCTCTCCGGCCGTTTTTCACGCCATGCTTGCCGGGCGGAAGACGAAGATAAAACCGCTGCTTCTGGACCAGACGTTTATGGCGGGAATAGGAAATTTGTACGCGGCGGAGTCCTTATTTCGCGCCGGCATACATCCGGCCAGAGAGGCCCGTTCTTTGTCCGCGCAGGAATCCGGCTTGCTGCTTGCGGCTATCTCAAAAACACTGAAAGAGGCGATAAGACATAATGGCTCTTCTCTCGATCAGTATGTAAGGCCGTCGGGAGAAAAAGGGGATTTTGTCCGCTTTCATAAAGTTTACGCTAAAGAAGGGCGGATATGCGGGAGGTGCGGCGGCACGATAAAGAGGATTTCTTTGGGTGGGAGAGGCACGTATTTCTGCCCGGGGTGCCAGAAATAAAAACCGTCGTGAAAAGGCTGAATACGAGGCGCGAAGAAAGCAGGATATGAAGTCCTTCGAGAAGAAAGTAATAATAATAAGCAACCGGGATTTAAAACACGGGAGATTTATTCTTTCTTTCAGTGACAAGCAGATCGCAGGGGCGGCGTCTCCGGGGCAGTTCCTTATGGTCAAGGTATCCCGCGGTTTATTCCCGCTGCTGCGCAGGCCGTTCAGTATTCACAACTGCTCCGGCAAAGACGGGCGCATTGATGTGTTGTACGAAGTCAAAGGGCCGGGGAGCAGACTCCTTTCCCAATATCCGCCGGGCCGCGTTTTAGAGGTGGTCGGCCCGTTAGGCAACGGGTTCTCTTTACCGGAGAAAGGGCGCGGCGTAATTCTTGTCGCAGGCGGCATGGGAGCGGCCCCGTTGTTCTTTCTTGCCTCCAGGCTGGCCGCGGAGAGAAGCAAACGTCGCATATACGCTTTGCTCGGGGCCTGCGGTAAAAACCGGCTTTGCCGTCCGGCGGAATTTACCGCGGCAGGGTGTTCGGTCAAGCTTTCAACGGATGACGGCAGCTGCGGCAGCGCAGGATACGTCTCGGGGCTGCTGGATTCTTTTCTGAACTCTCCCGGCATCATTCCCTCGGCATATGTTATCTACGCCTGCGGCCCCAGGCCGATGCTGCAGGCTACCGCGTTTGTCGCCGGGAAGTTCGGAGTCCCGGGATATTGTTCCCTGGAAGCGCACATGGCCTGCGGTATAGGCGCCTGTATGGGATGCGTGATCCCGGTACGGTCCGAGGGGGGCAGGGAGGCATATAAAAGGGTCTGTCACGACGGACCGGTTTTTTCGCTGCAGGAACCGGATTGGGGGAAGATGTAACCATGTCCCGGATCAGGACCGAAGTCAGGATAGGAAGGATGATGCTTCGCACGCCCGTTACCGTGGCATCCGGGACTTTCGGTTATGCCTCGGAATTTTCCGGCTTTTTCGATCTGCGGATCCTGGGCGCGGTGACCACTAAGACCGTTACTTTAAAGCCGCGCAGGGGTAACGTTCCCCCGCGCACCTGCGAGACGCCGGCGGGAATGCTTAATTCCGTGGGGCTGGAGAATCCAGGTATAGACGTCTTTCTGAAAGAGAAGATGCCTTTTCTTGCCGGTTATAAGGTGCCGGTAATAGTCAGCATAGCTTCGGAATCGGACAATCGTGAATTCATAGAATTGGCGCGCCGCCTGGATCACTGCCGGGAGGCGGCGGCGATAGAGTTGAACATCTCCTGTCCCAACATAAGGCATACAACCGCGCGGCCGGGGACTTCTCTTATCGCTCAGGATGCCGGGGCAACTTACCGGCTGGTGAAAGCGGTGCGCGCGGTCACGAAAAAAACCATAATTACCAAACTCTCTCCCAATGTTACGGACATTGTTTCTATCGCGGCCGCGGCGGAGGAAGCCGGGAGCGATGCCGTGGCTTTGATCAATACCATAACCGGGATGAGTATAGACGCCTCATCCCGCAAATCGAGGATCGGCGCCGTGATCGGAGGATTAAGCGGCCCGGCGATCAGGCCGGTGGCGGTGCGCATGGTTTGGGAGGTCTCCCGGAGAGTGAGCATCCCGGTGATCGGGATGGGCGGCATCTGCGATACGGACAGCGCTCTGGAATTCCTGCTGGCCGGGGCTTCGGCGGTTGCCGTGGGGACCGGTAATTTTCTCAGCCCCTCTCTGGCTGATGAGATAGTGAAAGGGATAAGGGAATATATGAGGGAGAACCGTTTCGGCAGCGTGAGCATGTTGAGAAAAGGAATGAAATATGCCCGCTGAGATCATCCTTGCTTTGGACGTGCCTTCCGAGGAAATAGCCCGGCATTTTGTCGGTAAACTTTTTCCGGAGGTCGGCATTTTTAAGGTAGGACTGCAGTTGTTCTCCATATCGGGCCCGGGGATCGTCAAATGGATAAGAGAAAAAGGAGGGGAGGTGTTTCTCGACCTTAAATTTTACGATATCCCCAATACCGTGGCCTTGGCGGTGCGCCAGGCCGTACTTATGCGGGTTAAGATGCTCACACTGCACATAAGCGGCGGGGCCGCGATGATGGAAGCCGCCGTCAGGGCCGCCGACAAATGTGTTTCGGAAAAAGGGTTGTCGCGCCCCCTTCTCCTGGGAGTGACCGTTTTGACGAGCAGGGATGCTTCTCCCGGGGAAGTAGTGAGAATGGCCGGAGAAGGATTGAGATGCGGGTTGGACGGTATCGTCTGCTCGGCCAGGGAGGCCGCGGAATTAAGAGCGGCTTACGGGGAAGGTTTTAAAATAGTCACTCCGGGTATACGCCCGGAAGGAGCGCCGCCCCAGGATCAGAAAAGGACGGCCACCGCCGCGGAAGCGGTCGCGGCCGGAAGCGATTATCTGGTCGTCGGACGTCCGGTTTTGGAAGCGGGCGATCCGCTGGCCGCGTTAAAGGAGCTGAAAAAGTGAACGATAAAGAAAGAACGGCGGGGGTGGGAAAAGCGCTGCAGGCTATCCGGGAAGCAGAAAAAATATCCGCGGATATGGCAGAAGAGGCACGCAGACAAGCGGCGGACATCTTGAAAAAGGCGGAAGAAGAGCGCGCCGAGAAATTAGCTGCAGCCGTTGAGCGGGCGAAAAAGGAGAGTTCTTTGATCAAAGAGAGAATGTCGGCGGAAGCGGAAAAAGAAAAAGAAGAGATATTACGTTCCACCGAGGAGGAAATAAAGCGGTTAAAAGAAAAGGCCGGCGGGCGTTTCCAGGAAGCATTCAGGCTCCTTAGGGAAAAAACCGGCAGTTGAACCGAGGGGAAGAACGGCATGGCGGTATCCAGTATCAAAAAAATAGATTTGATAGGGCTTGAACGCGACAGGATGGATATCCTTTCTTTTCTGCAGAACCGCGGGCAGCTGGAAATTATCTCTTCTCCGGCCGCGGGGGCTGCGCAGCCCGGCGCCGGAACAGCGGCGGGCGTAGAGCCTATGGAACTGGAAGACGCTATTTCTTTTCTCGGCGCCTATTCAAGGCCGGGAGGCTCTTTTTCCAAGATGCTCAAGCAGAGGGTGATGGTTTCCGCCGCGCAGTTGAGGCAGGAAGCGGCGGCCTTCGACGTCAGGGCTTTCCTGGACGAGTTGAATAAATTCCGCTTACAGTATCAGGAATTGCAGCGCAGAAAAGAACGCTTTAATCAGGAGCGGATCGCCCTTATGCCGTGGCGTTTTCTGGAGATTAGGCTGGATGATCTGCGGAACCCTTCTTCTTTGTGCGGGGTTTTTCTCGGGACGGTCGAGCTGCGAGAAAAGGAGAATCTTCTGCGCGATATCTCCGGGACCGGAGAGCCGGCACACCTGGAAACCGTCAATACCGTAGACGGCACCTTATACGCGGCCGTGGTGTATCTGGCGAAAGATTTCGAGAGAATAGAGGCGCTGCTGAAGGGCCGGAAATTTAATTTCGTCGTTCTCGGCGCCGGCGAAGAGACCGTCAGGGAAAGGCTGCTGGGAGTCAACATCGAGAGCCTGATTCTGGACGATAAAATGCAGGATATCCGGGGGCAGTTCTGCCGCATGTCCGAACAAGCCCTGCGGTTGATGCTCGTGCATGACTATCTTTTATGTTTGAGAGAAAGGATGTCGGTTTCCGGGGCATTGGAAAAACAGGCATACACTTTTTCCCTCTGCGCCTGGGTGAGACGGAAAGACATCCCGGGATTAAAGGAAGAGCTTTACAGGAAATTTCCGGAATCCGCCGTTTTTCTGTCCGATCCGTTTCCCGGGGAAAACATTCCTTCCGCTCTGGAGAACGGGCCGCTGCTGCAGCCTTTCGAGGTTGTGACGGACCTTTACGGTAAGCCTGTTTACGGGGGGATAGATCCTTCCGGCCTGCTGGCGCCGTTCTTTCTGGTCTCTTTCGGCTTTTGTATCGCCGATGCCGGTTATGGACTGCTCATTCTCGCCGTCGCCGCTTTTCTTTTTAGCCGCCGTCCGTCGCCGCCGGAAAAAATATTCCTGCGGCTGATGGTCTGGATGGGAATATTTACGGTAATAGCCGGAATGATAACCGGGGGATTCTTCGGGGATCTGGTCGGCAGACTGCCGGAGTCGTTCGCCTGGGCCAAGAGACTGCAGCGCAAACTGGCGATTATCGATCCGGTTAAGGATTCGATGCTTTTTCTGGGAGCCACCTTGATATTCGGCTTCTTGCAGGTTGCCTGCGGGGTGGCGGTTAAATTCTGCCGCGACCTGAAAAGGGACAGGTTCGCCGCCTTCGCGCTGGACCTTCCTTCTTTATTCGTTCAATTCAGCATGCTGGGGCTATGCCTTGTTTTTACCGGCATGGGTCCGGCGTGGCTGGCCGGGTACGCTTTATATTCGTTCATTGCCGCCGGGGCGCTCATCGTATTTTACAATTGGCGTTCGAATAAAGATATCAGCCTCAAGATATTCTGGTCGGGATTCGGGCTGTATTCGATCGTCACCGGCAATTTTCTTTCCGACACACTTTCTTTTAGTCGTATATTCGCGCTGGGGCTGACGGGAAGCCTGCTGGGCGCGGCGATCAACACCATGCTTTTTCCTTCCGGCCCGGTGAACGGTATCGGCGGAATTATCGGCGCGTCTGCGGCCGTCGGCGTTCTTTTTGCCGCGCATATCCTGAACATGGCGATCAGCCTTCTCGGGGCTTACGTGCACACCAGCAGGCTGCAGTATCTGGAGTTCTTCGGCAAGTTTTTCGAGGCAGGCGGCAGGCCGTTCAGGGCGTTCCGCCAGGAAGGCAAGTACACGTATATAACCACGGCGGCGGATCGAACCGTTCGGCCGGTAACAACAAAATGACGGAGGTGCACACATGGAGATGGGGCTTTTTTACGCTTTATCAGGCGCGGCTTTGGCGGTGTTCTTATGCGGGATCGGTTCGAGTATCGGCGTCGGCATTGCGGGGGATGCCGCCAATGGGGTTTTGTCCGAGGATCCGGAGAAATTCGGGAATATGCTGCTCCTGGTCGCTTTGCCGGGAACGCAGGGTATTTACGGTTTCGTGGCCGGTTTTTGGGCGAGCATAATTAAGCTGAATCTTTTGACCGGCAACGTGCCGCAGTTGACCGCCGGGCAGGGGCTGCAGATCATGGCGGCCTGTCTTCCCATCGCCGTATCCGGCCTGTTCTCCGGTATTAACCAGGGCAGGGTCTGCGCGGCAGGCATCGGAGTGGCCGCCAAACAGCCGCAGGCGAGCATGAAGGCTCTTATTTACGGGGCGCTGGTCGAGACATACGCCATTCTCGGCCTGGTAATTACCCTCTTTCTTTTAAACGGCATAAAACTGCAGTGATATGGCTATAGAACCCATTGTTGAACATATTATAAGACAGGCGGGCATGCAGCGCGATAAGATTATCGCGGAGGCCGCGGATAAAGGAGAGGCATTATCCCGGACCGCGGACGAGGAAGCCGAAAAGCTGTTCCGAGAAGAAGTATCAAAGGCGGAACGCGCGGCGGCCGTGGAGAAGGACCGCATAATAATCGACAGCCGCCTGGAGGCCAAAAAGCGGCTGCTGGAGGCCAAACGAGCATTATTATCTTCCGTTTTCGCCGGGCTGAAACCGCTGTTGGAAGAAAAGAAATTGATGAAAGAACAGGTTTCACCGGAAGGGACAAAGAGCGTCCCGGAAGAAATCGGGTTTTACCTGGAAGAGCTGCGGCAGGATTTCGAGAGCGAAGTCGCGGCAGTGCTTTTTTCATAATGCGATAGAGAGATATATGTCCCACAGATTACGTATTTTACCGCTCATCCCGGCATTCCTGGTTTTATGTTCAGGCGATGTTTTTGCGGCCAGGATAATCCTGAAATCAGGCAAGGAGATAAACGGCCGTATCGTGGAGAAGACGCAGGATTACGTGAAAGTGGATATGAACGGCTCCGGGATATATTACCAGTTGAAATATATTAAGGATATTCTTGAGGATGATCGGCCGGCGGAAGAGGCCGCCGGGAAAACAGATAAGGGCGGGTTGGATTCCGGAGGAGATCTCTTCCGTTCCGCGCTGGAACTCGCGGCCGAAGGGAAATTTGAAGAGTCGGCCGCCAGGTTTCGAGAAGGATTACAGGAAACCCCCGAAGATTACAATCTCCGGGAGGGGCTGACAATGGCGGAAGACGCCGGGACAGGCAAGGTCCCGGCCGATTACGCGGTGCTGGTGTTCCGCGGAGCGGCCAATATGGCAGACAAGAAGTACGCGGAAGCGCTTGAGGTATTCAAGGAAGCGGTACAGCTGAATCCGCAGGACGCAAATCTTTATTACTATTTAGGCGTTTCTTCCTATTTTACCGGGGACGCGAGCCAGGCGGTAGAGTACCTGAAGAAGGGGGCGGAGTTGAGCCCCGCTGACCCGGAAATATATTTCAACCTGGGGGTCAATCAATTTTCCCTTGGGGACTATAAGAACGCGGTCGCGTCGCTCAAAAAGGCTGCGGAATTGAGCCCGGATGACGGAGAGATAAGCAGTCTTTTGGGCACGTCCGCCTATCTGGCCGGCGACTTTGCTCTTTCTCGGCAAAGTCTGTCGCGCGCCGTGGAAATATTCGAAAAGAACAGGAACGGAGAAAAAGCGGGAGAGATCAGGGAGTTTCTGAAAAAAATTCCGACCCCCGAATAAAAGGTATATCCGGTATGATGTCTAAGACGAGCTATTGGTATGGCGTGGGCAAGATCAGGGCGATGGAGAAGAATCTTCTCGGCAGCGCTGTTTTTCGGCAGGCCGCGGAAAGCGGACGAGAAGAAGCCTTGAAGTTGTTCGCCGAGGCCTTGCCGGAAGGAGATCGGCTTTTGAAGGCGAGGGATGTCCGCGAAGTGGAGGAGTTTCTCCGCGGCGAAAAGGCGGGGTTGGAACGGCTGGTGCGGCAGTTGCTGCCGGATGTCCGTCTGTTGCGTTTGCTTGAGCCGGAAAGTCTTTTGCGGCTGGATGTTCTTCTGTCCGGGATCGAACAGGGGTTGATCGCGGATTATTTCCGGCACGCGGCGGATCTGTATAACATCGGGGTTTTTCTGCGTATGCGGTTATGCCGCAGGCCGGAGGCAGAATTGCCGCCGGAACTCGCGGCGGGGGGATTAGTGGCCGCGGAAGATTTTATCCGTCTTTACGCTAAGGAGACGGCGGCATTTTTGCACTTACTGTCCAACGTCCATAAGCGCGGGCGCATCGTGGATTATGCGATCGTCCTGGAAGACGGCATACGCGGTGTCGAAGAAAGGAATTCTTTTATCCGGCTGGAAAAGCGCGTGAAAGATTTTCTTATCGAGGTCCTGCGTCCGGCAAAGTACATCAGTTGCGGGCCGGAGCCGCTTGTGGCTTATTATTACGCCAGGATGAATGAAATTGAGTTGATACGTCTGGTGCTGCTCGGCAAATTCTCGGGATTCCCGCGGGAGAAGATACAGGAAAGGATCAACGCCGTTTATGCCTGAAAATCAAGAGCAAAAACCTTTGGCAGTCCTCGGTATGGAAGCGGACGTTTCCGGATTCCGCGCTCTCGGGTTCGCGGCCTATTCTTTACCCGGCATCTCCGCTCTTGCCGGCCTGCTCGAAGATATCTCCGTTTCCGGGGCAGCCGTTTGTCTTGTGGAAGAAGGAATATTCCGGGCCGCGCCGGCGGAGTTCAATAAATACCGTAAAGAACCATTGCCGGTGTTCCTGCCGTTTTCGGCTGCCGGAGGAGAAGGGGTTCTTGAACAGATGATAAAAGAGATCCGGTTAAAAGCGACAGGAGCGTTGTAATGAAAAAAGCGGAGATAGTGAAAGTTGCCGGCCCTCTGGTTGTGGCAAAAGGCTGCGCCGGGGCAAAGATGTACGACATCGTGCGGGTTTCAGAGATGCGGCTGGTGGGGGAGATCATAGAATTGAAAGGGGACCTGGCCTATATACAGGTCTATGAAGAGACTAGCGGGATAGGGCCGGGCGAAGCGGTGTATCTTACCGGAGAGCCTTTGGTCGTGGAACTCGGCCCCGGCATGCTCGGTTCCATTTACGACGGGATACAGCGGCCGTTGTCCGTGATCCGCGCCGGTTCCGGAGATTTTCTGCCGCGGGGGATAGATGTCCCGATACTGGATAGGGAGAAAAAATGGCATTTCTCGCCGCTCCTGAAAACCGGCGATAAAGTCATCTCCGGGGACATCCTGGGTTCCGTGCGGGAGACGGAACTACTGGTGCATAAGGTCATGGTCCCTCCCGGGATCGAGGGCGAGCTCGCGGAAATATCCGAAGGGGATTTCAGCGTCACTCAGACGGTAGCGAGGGTCGTGACGCCTGGCGGCGTCAAGGAGATCGATATGTGCCGGCGTTGGCCGGTGCGCGTCGCCCGTCCGGTAAAAGAGAAATTTTCTCCCGACGAGCCGCTTCTTACCGGACAGAGGGTAGTGGATACATTTTTCCCGATAGCCAAAGGCGGCACGGCCTGCATCCCCGGCCCGTTCGGGGCCGGCAAGACAGTGACCATGCACGAAATAGCCAAGTGGTCCGACGCTCAGGTGATCGTTTACATCGCCTGCGGCGAACGCGGCAACGAGTGCGCCGATCTGCTGCTGAGTTTTCCGGAATTAAAAGATCCGCGCACCGGCAGGCCTCTGCTGGAGCGCACCGTTATCATAGCCAATACTTCCAATATGCCTGTGGCGGCCCGCGAGGCCTCTATTTATACCGGGATTACCATCGCGGAGTATTTTCGTGATATGGGATATTCGGTGGCGGTCATGGCGGACTCCACTTCCCGCTGGGCCGAGGCGTTGAGAGAAATATCCGGCAGGCTGGAGGAGATGCCGGGAGAAGAAGGATATCCGGCATACCTTTCTTCCAAGCTGGCTGAATTCTACGAACGCGCCGGGAAGGTCACTTGTCTAGGTTCGGAGGGCCGCGTGGGGGCGTTGAGTATTATGGGGGCGGTATCTCCTCCGGGCGGGGACCTCTCCGATCCCGTCGTGCAGGCCACTTTAAGAGTGGTCAAGGTTTTCTGGGGTCTGGACGATAAACTTGCCCATGCCAGGCATTTTCCCGCCATCAACTGGTTGTCCAGCTATTCTCTTTATCACGACAATCTGCAGGATTACGTGTCCGGCAATTTGAACGCGGAGTTTTCGCAGTTGCGGCGGGAGGCAATGCGTATTCTAGAGGAGGAATCGTCGCTGCAGGAGATCGCCCGTCTGGTGGGGATTGAGTCCCTTTCTCCCGAAGACAGGCTCACTCTGGAGACCGCCCGCTCGATCCGCGAGGATTTTTTGCACCAGAACGCTTTTCACGAGGTGGACACTTACACCTCTCTGCGCAAACAATATATGATGTTGAAGATCGTGCTTCTTTTCGACCGGCTCTCCAGGGAGAGCCTGAAGCGCGGCGGGGAATTGGAGAAGATCGCCGCTCTGCCGGTGCGGGAGAAGATCAGTCGGGTAAAATATATTCCCGAGGATAAGCTGGAAGAATTCCAGTCTCTGGAAAAAGAATTGAGGGGGAGTTATGCTTAAGGAATATGTGACTGTGGCTTCTGTGTCCGGTCCGCTGGTGGTGGTGGAAAAGACAGCGGACGTGAAATACGACGAACTGGTGGAAGTCCTGTTTTCCGACGGGCGGATGCGGCGGGGGAAAGTCCTGGAGGCCGACGGCAGCCGGGCCCTGGTGCAGATGTTCGAAGGCACTCTCGGGATGGATGTCGCGGCAAAAGTGCGTTTCCTCGGCAGGACGCAGGATCTGCCGGTTTCCCCCGATATGCTCGGACGGGTTTTCGACGGGGCGGGCAGTCCGCGCGACAACGGCCCGGATATCATAGCCGCGGCAAAAAGAGACATAAACGGGAATCCCATAAATCCCGAGGCGCGCGCCTATCCTTCGGAGTTCATCCAGACAGGGATCTCTACCATCGACGGCATGAACCCTCTGGTGCGCGGACAGAAGCTGCCGATTTTCTCGGCTT
>DIEK01000115.1:11470-11944 GCA_002418595.1 Candidatus Omnitrophica bacterium UBA5776
AGGCCAGGGTATTGGGAAAAGACGAAGAGTTCGCGGTGGTTTTCGGAGCTATGGGGATTACTTTCGAAGAGGCGGATTTTTTCATGCGCGGATTCCGCCATACGGGTGCGATCGAGCGCAGCGTTCTCTACATAAACCTCGCCAATGATCCGGCAATCGAAAGGATATCTACCCCGCGCCTGGCGCTCACCGCCGCGGAATACCTGGCTTTCGACCTGGATATGCACGTCTTGGTGATACTCATCGATATGACATTTTACTGCGAGTCGCTGCGGGAGGTCTCCGCGGCCAGAAAAGAGATCCCCGGCAGGCGCGGCTATCCGGGGTATCTTTACACCGACCTGGCCGCTCTTTACGAGCGCGCCGGCAGGATAAAGGATAAAAAGGGATCGATCACTCTCTTGCCGGTGTTGACCATGCCCGAAGACGACAAAACGCATCCTATCCCGGACCTTACCGGTTATATCACCGAAG
>DIEK01000017.1 GCA_002418595.1 Candidatus Omnitrophica bacterium UBA5776
GGGCTATGTATCTTTGATTCATAGCAATTTCAATCCGTGACATTTTGTCACGGGTTCAAATTGTCCGGACATTTTTAGAGACATTTTCCGTTTTTTAGGGACATATTTCTTTCTGACATCTTATCCGACATTTTCAGGCTTTATCCGCCATCAAATCCGCTAAATTAATCGCTCGATTTATGCGCCATTTCCGTCCCTTACGCACCACGCTGTTTTCGTGACATTTTACGTGACAAATCCTGTCCTTGCATGACAATCCGGCTATTACAGACATTATTCCGGACATCTTCCGCTTATTTCGGACATCTTTTTTAGAGACATCTTGGCCCTTTAAGGGACATCTATTTCAAGACCTCCCAATGCCCGCCTCTGTCAGGACCGACACGCTTCAAAAAACCTTCTTTCTTTAACCTGGCAATTGCATTTTCAACGGCTCGTTGTGATAGCTCCGTTCTATTAGCAATCTGATGCGTTTTTATAAAAAAGTCGTCAGAAATAATATTAAAAACTTTCTCCGCACCTTCTCTGCACTTTCTCCCTAGTTTTCTCCCCAGATACACCCTCAATCAATGGGAAGGAATGATTCCGTCTCCGAATGCTATTTCAAATGCTTTTTTGTTTTTCCCGGTAAATAATTTTGTTTTGAAACGATCTTGGTCCCGGCTTGGTTTTCAATGTCTTCCCGTGTACGACCGGCAACAGCCCCGCCGTCCTTGGCATCTTTCTGAAGGGCGGGCATGCCTGTTGAATCGCGATCCTGTGTAATACGCGTTGTCGCGGCCTCTCCGAGCATGGTAATGATCAGCTCCAGATCGGTCATGTGATCGCGGAGGTTTTCTCTTTTGAGGCCTTTATGCTTCTTGTAATCATCGACCTTGAGCTCAAAAGCGCCTTGCATAATCTCATTGGTGAGGATAGCGTAATCTATATCTGTTTCGGCACCCCGGCCGTCCCATTCATCCGTCAACTTCTGCCGGACAGCGATCCCGCGCAGGCGTTTTTCGATCCACTCTTTGGGGTAGCCCTTTTTTTCATAGAGCTCTTTTGTCCTCTGCATCCCGAGTTCGGGATTTTCAATCTCGTCCAAACGTTCCTTGCCGATGCGGGCCAGCCAGCGCTTAAACGGTTCTGCTTTAGGAGAGGGGATAGACTGGATGATCCGGAACATACCCTCGGTGTTGGCACAGTCGGTAGCGTATTTTTTACCGTCGGATGCGGTCAATTTCAGTTGTCGACAAAATGTCGACAACTCAATCTTCGCCTCGTCCTTTTCCCGAATTTTCATCTTATACCAATAATCGCGTGGGTTCTCGCTTTCGGAGAGAATGGCAACAACATCAATAACTGAAAACCACCACTGGTCATCGACCAATATCCGACGGACATGCTTGCCTTTAAAAACAGCTATTTTAGCGATTTCTTTTGTCATTTTTACGTTTTCCTCAATAATTCTGTCTCACCTTGATAAACGCTTCAAGATCCTCCGGCCGGACTTTCCATTGGCCGATCTTGACGGCGCGAAGATGTTTTTTCTTGATCAGAATGCGAACCCAGTCTGCCGAAACACCCAGTTTTTCCGCTACCTGTTAACTGTTCTTTAGGCAGATCGCCATATCCGCTCATAAGTCAATCACTCCCGATTTTAATTATTTTATGAAGCTAAAATTTCTTCTATCTCCAGCACGAAATCCTTCGCGCCTTCAATGATCCATTCGGCGTCATCGTTGGTCAAGACCTCGACGCCGTATTGCTCAACGACTCTATTCTCCTGCGCCTTTTCCAATGATTCAAAATATTTCTGCTCAAGCTGTTTGGCGCGCTTGATACAGGCGACAAACTCCGGCTTGACCTTGCCGCGTTTGACATAGTTGACCGGCACCTTCTGCAGATTTGGCCTGCCTTCCTTTGGATGAAAATACCCCTGTAGAATCCTCTCCAGATTGTCAGGCATATTATTTGCCTCCCTCTCTTATCAGTTGCCAAAATAGGAATTCGTTATATAAAACGATGCGATCGTCCCAAAGATTATCGTAAAACTCGGTCTTGGATTTATATCCATCGATGAATTTATTGGTTGTGGTGCTGACCGGTTTGATCTCCAAAAGAGGACTTACGTCTGTCTTGGCCCTGTTCAATATTTCAATAATATCGTTTTCCTTGTCTGGAACGACCGCCAGTATGTCAATAGCGCTTTCCTTGGTCCACTGGCCTCTTGCCACCGAACCGAAGAGGACAACAAGCTGGATGCATTTATTGGAAAGCTCGACGATTGTGTCCGTATATTTCTTGAGAAGACGGACGATATTCTTGTTTTTGGCATAAAATACCTTGCGGCGTTCAAGCTCCAAAAGCTCAAATATCTTTATGGTGTCTTCGTTCTCAAGATTAGGTTTAAAAAAGGTAGAGTGCAACATTTCATTACGCTTGAACATGTCGTTCTTTACAAACAAGCGCATGGAATTGTCCACGTTGGCAAGAGAGGATTTTGACAGACGGGCGATCTCGCGTAAATGGATTTCCTTAAAAGGATCCTTTAGAAATACTTCGAGTATTTTCTTCCTTCCGGACGGGATTAACATGGATTCATCTCCTGTTCTATGTGATAATACAACTGTTCGATAGTATAGAACAGGGGATGACGGTTGTCAATTGGAATTTAACGGGCGATAAGGGCTAATTAACCGCTGACATCCAAGAGATCGAATCCCAGAAAACACACCAAGAGCCGATCGTGCTTACTGATGAAGAGATACGGCCTTATGTGCTGAATCTGCAGGAAACGCTGATGAAGGATTCTTTTGTGGAGAGAAAGTCGTTTATGCGCACCTTTATCAAGGAAATCCGCATTGACTACCCAAAAGCGGAAGTCGAGTACACCATCCCCTTGCGCATCCCAAACAACACCCCGCCTTAGCGGATAGACGGGTGTGCTTCCTTAAGCAAAGAAACCCCCTCGAAAGAAGAGGTTCTCTGTATGTACCAGATTGGTAGCCCCAACCGGATTTTCAATGACGGCATACGTTACAACGCCTCTTCTCCGAAGTAACGTATCTGCCGGAATTGATCCCGCGGAGCGCGTAAAATTATCGCGGAGAATTTTACGCCTTTGCGCAGCGGGAGAACCGGAATAAGTATCTTGGCGACACTACCTTGAAGAAGTAGCCCCAACCGGATTTGAACCGGTGTTTAATGGCTGAGAACCATTCGTCCTAGACCAGGCTAGACGATGGGGCCGTTTATTCCTCTCTGTCGAACCGCGGATATTTAATGACGGGGGCCTGCATTTGCTAAAAAGACTGTATAATTTTAAGTGAATAACCGGCTTTAGTCAACAATTTTGTTGACCCTCCGACTATCTATAGTATATACTTGTTATAATTATTCGCCCGGCAGCTCCGGACGCCAACGTATAAAGCATTTCTCCAAACAAAAAATGAGCATACAAGCCGGTCTAGGCATAAGCACCGACAAGGATTCCTTGAAAGCGGTAAGGGAAGCCGCATTACAGGCGAGGCAAAGGTTTGACGGCAACGCCTCCCCGAATGTCGCCATCGTTTTCAGTTCGATAGAATTCGCCCACCTGACCATGCTTAAGACCATCTCTTCCATGTTCGGGCATATCGACGTGCTCGGCTGCAGCACGACGGCCGTGCTTTGCAATCAAGGCGTGTTTCGGCACGCCGTGGCGGTGCTGCTGTTGAACATGAGTCCCGACACCTATTACACCACAGGGAGCATAACGGACATAAAATACAAAACCGCGATCAAGGCCGGAGAGGAATTCGGGGAAAAACTTCTCGCCGGGCTCAAATCGGCGCGCAGGGACCTCGGTATAATATTCTCGGACGGCCTTATAGACAAAAGCTCCAATCTCATTTACGGTATGCAGGAGCGCCTGGGCACCAGCTTTCCCGTGGTCGGCGCGCTGGCCATGGACAACCTGCGCTACTCGAAGACTTTCGTTTACTACAACCAGTCGGTGGAAAGCGACGCCGCGTGCGGCCTGATCCTGGGAGGAGGGGTTAATTTCGGGCTGGGGATAAGGCACGGCTGGAAACCCCTGGGCAAACCGCGCTACATTACCAGGGCCAGCGGGAACATTGCCTACGAAATAGACGACATTCCGGCCGCCACGGTATACGAGGATTATCTGGACTGCGACATAAAAGAACTGCGCCTGGAACTGCGGCGCATCGGTACTTTCTATCCAATAGGCATATATCTGCAGGGAGAAGAAGAATACCTTCTGCGGAATATAACCGATATCGGAGAGGACGGTTCCCTGATACTGCAGGGGAACATCCCCGAAAACAGCCAGATAAGGCTGATGATCGGGACCAAGGAGACCTGTTTCACTGCCGCGGAACAGGCCGTGCACGAAGCAAAAGAAGCATTATCGGTGAAGGCCGGTGCCTGCCCCAAAATAAAGTTTGCTCTTGTATTCGATTCCATTTCGCGCTATATGTTATTGGGTAGAGACGCGGAAAAAGAAGTGGAAGCGGTTAAGAGAGCGGTCGGTCCCGGGGTCCCGGTAATAGGACTCTACACATACGGAGAGCAGGGCCCTCTTAAATCGATTGATTATCACGGTAAGGTCTATCTGCATAATCAAACAATAAGCGTGCTGCTGGTGGGAGAATAACCTTGGACAACGAAATACTTGTCAATATTTTATGGCTGGCATTCGCCGCGATGGCGCTGACCCTGCTTATATTGTATCTTAAAAAGAATGAAAAAATAAACAGTCTGCAGTCAGCCGTCATTAATCTCAAGACGACCCTGGAAGAGATGGACGAGCAGGCTAAACTGATCGTCAGGACGGACATCGCCCTCAACAAGACCCAGGAAGAGCTCGATAAGAAACTCACCGGCCTATACGCCCTGCAGAGGCTGTCCAGGGCGATAAGCACGACGTTGGAAGAAAAACACATATTCCGCAAGATAGAACTTTCCCACCTGGAGGATCTGGGATTCGAAAAGGCCTGCGCTTTCCTCTGGAATGCCGAAAGCGGAGAATTCATCCCTTATCTCTATATCGGCTATATGGAAGATGAGATCGACTACATAATAGCTGACCTCGCGGAGAAACGCGATTTTTATCTCGACCTTATCGGCAGGCAAAAAACCCTTTCCTCCATCTCTTTGCAGAGAGAGCTGGGGTCGCTTGAAATGAGCAAGGCATTCCACGCCAACTCTTTTGTCATTTCACCGATCATGCCAAAAGAAGGCGACAAAGGATTCATTTTCGTCGGCGCCGGCGCAGATATGCCGCTGACCGAAGGAGACGAGGAATTCATCATACTGCTGGCCAACCAGGTAAGCCAGGCGCTGGACAACGCGCGCCTCTTCGAGCACACTTGGATGGCCCAGCAGAATCTGGAACGAAAAGTCGAGGAACGGACTCAGGAACTCAGCCAGGCGCTGGAAGAAGTAAAAATCATAAGCAAACGCAAAACGGATTTCATATCGGCGGTCTCTCACGAACTGCGCACGCCGCTGACCTCGGTAAAAGGATACGCCGCCATACTGATCGAGGAAAAGCTCGGCGCCCTGCCGCCGGCGGTCAAAGAGCGGTTGGAGAAAATAAACAGACACAGCGACGAACTGGTGCGCATGGTCAACGACCTGCTCGACATCTCGCGCATCGAAGCCGGGAAAACCATAATGAGGCTTGTCCCGCAGGATATCCAGGAATTGAGCGCGTCCGTGGCGGATCTTATCAGCATCCAATGCAAAGAGAAAGAGATCGAACTGCTCACGGAGAACCCGGAAGCTCTGCCTAAAGTCATGGCCGACCGCAGCCAGATAGAGCGCGTTCTCATAAATCTGCTCGGCAACGCGGTAAAATTCACGCCCCGGCAGGGTAAGATAATCATCCGCATTTCCGAAGAACACGGGCGGGTGAAAGTAGATATTCAGGACAGCGGTATAGGTATGCCGCCGGAAGCGATAGAGCGTATTTTCGACGAGTTTTACCGCGTAGATAACGAAATCAATCAACATGTAAAAGGGACCGGCCTCGGCCTCTCGCTGGTTAAACATATCGTCGAGGCCCACCAGGGGCGTATATGGGTCACCAGCACTCAGGGAAAAGGCAGTACTTTCAGTTTTACCCTGCCCAAGATAAACTAAAATGATGAGACCACGCGTGCTCCTCGTAGACGACGATCCGGATATCCTCGACGTGCTCGAGATAACCTTATCGGAAGATAATTATGATATCAGCAAAGCCAGGGATGGAGAAGAAGCGCTCAAGGTCATCCGTTCCAGGCCTTTCGACCTGATCATACTCGACCATAACATGCCGAAGATGACGGGGAGAGAAGTCTGCGCCGAGATCAAAAAGGACATCCTTTTAAGGCATATCCCTGTCCTGATGGTCACCGGTAAAGGAGAAGTGCACGATAAGGTCTGCGGACTGGAGGCCGGAGCGGACGATTACATAGTGAAACCTTTCGAACCGAAAGAACTCCTGGCCAGGATACGCATGACCCTGAAAAGGAGCGAACGCGACCTGGACGCCAATCCTCTTACCCGCCTTCCCGGGAACATCTCCATAATCGGCGAGTTGTCGGAGCGCATAGATAAAAAAGAAAAATTCGCCGTATGCTACGTTGACCTGAATAAGTTCAAGGCTTACAACGACAGCTATGGTTTCGAACACGGCGACGATATCATAAAAGAAACCGCCCGCATCCTGATCAGGGCCGTGCAGGAGATCGGCACGGATTCGGATTTCATCGGGCATATCGGGGGGGACGACTTTGTGGTAATAACCAAAGTGGAGACTGCGGAAGCGATCAGCGGCAGGATCATCGCCGATTTCGACCTCTCGGCTCCTCACTTCTACAACGAGACGGACAGGGAGAACGGCTACATTCTGGCAAAGGACCGCGCAGGCAACATGCAGAAGGTGCCGCTGGTCTCGGTCTCCATCGGTATAGTCACTAACGAATTGCGCAAGATCGAACACGTCGCCCAAGTGGGCGAAATCGGTGCCGAATTGAAGGCTTTCGCGAAAAGCAAAGAAGGAAGTAATTACGTAAAGGACAAAAGAAAAGAAGAGTGAAGACTCCGGGGCCGGGATCGTTTGGGTTCCTGCGCTCGGAGGATTGAATTGGTGCGAGGAGAGGGAGTTGAACCCTCACAGCCTTGCGGCCAACAGCCCCTCAAACTGTCGCGTCTGCCATTCCGCCATCCTCGCAAAGAAGTTTTTTTATTCTACTGTATCCTTACCGGTTCGTCAAGATTAAAAGCGGGATCGCGTGGAATTGCGGCGCGCAAAAAGAAAGCCGCTCCGCGAGCAAAGCGGTTTTGTCCGGTTACCGGACGGGCCGGGCTAAAACTTATTGCCCTTCAAAAAGATATAAATACAAATCACGAGCAGAAACAGCGGAAATTCTATCCCTCCGATAGGATGGGACTGGCTCGGTAGAACACTCCATTGTCCCCAATGATACTTTAGCACGGCTACCAGCATTATCACCGCCAAAGGAAGAACCGCCAACCTGGTCAGCCACGGCTTATAGAACCCTCCGGCCAGCAAAAGAACCGCTCCTGCGAACTCTCCCAGCGCGACCAAAAACGCCAGCGGTAAAGGAAGCCCTGCGGCGGAAGCGAATCCTCTGAGATTCAGAAACTTACCCCAGGAGTGGTAAATAAATGTGGCGGCGATCATCAATCTGATAAGCCAGTGGGCGTACTGCGAAAAATAAAGCATCTCCCCCCCTTTCAAGATAAGGTTAAATAACCAGCTTATAATGGTTATTGTAACATTGTCTATTATGCTTGTGAAGTAAAAGATGTCGTGCCGGACCGGGTTATCTTATGCGGCCGATGAGGCGCAGCAATCCGTCAAGTATTGTGTACGGATGGGGTGGACAACCCGGTATAAAAAGATCTACCGGAAGGATAGAAGAGACCCCGCCGCAGGTTTCCGGATGCCCGTTGTAGATGCCTCCGGAAATAGCGCATGCTCCGCAGGCGATGACTATCTTGGGTTCAGGTATTGCCGCGTATGTCTCAAGAAGGGCGGAGCGCATATTAACGCTTACCGGTCCGGTCACCAAAAGGCCGTCGGCATGCCTGGGAGAAGCCGCGAATTGTATGCCGAACCTGCCGAGGTCATAAGCGAGGGTGTTCAAGACGTTAACGTCCGCTTCGCAGGCATTGCACCCGCCGGCGCTTATCTGCCTTAATTTAAGGGAACGTCCGAAAACGCGTTTTATTTCCTTGCGCGCAACGCCCCCCTCGGATAATACGCCTTCTTTCCCCAATATCAACGCCTCCCTGGAAAAAGCCGCGAGACGGTAGTCGCGGGAGAAATGAACGCCGTTGCGGCCGCAGGCCGCCGAGCAGGAAGAACAAAACACACATTTGCCGAGATCAAGAAGCATGCTCCGTCCGCTCCGCAGAATGGCCCCGGAAGGACAAACGGCGGCGCAGTCAAAGCAGTCGCCGGCGCAGCGTAAAGAATCCACGACCGGCATGCCGCGGAACCGTTCCGGTAAAGAGCTTTCCCGCGCGGGGAAAGGCAACGTACGGTATCCTTGCCGGAATCTCTCCATCAATACCCTGAACATATTCCTCCCGTATTTACAGATCGTGCCCGCAATAGGACAGATTGAAACTTTTGTTACAAAGAGGAAAATCGAATATCTGTTCCCCTCTCATCGCCACCGCCAAGCCGAACCAGTTATGGAAAGACGGATCGGTTATTTTATAGCCGGCAAATCCCCCTCCGGAATCAGTCAGCGCCACATGACAGATCTCTCCCCTCCATCCTTCAACCAGAGACACCGTCAGGCTCTCCGGGGCGAGAATACCCGCTCTCTGGAACGTGACCCCTCCAGGCATCGACTCCAACTGAGAGCGTATAAAATCAACCGACCTCTCGCATTCCAACCAGCGCACGTAGGCCCTGGCAAAAACGTCTCCGGAAGGATAGGTGGCCACCGGGATCTGCTCGAACCGGTAGATCCCATAAGGAAAATCGAAACGGACATCGCGCTCGATCCCACAGGCCCGGCAGGCCGGCCCGACAAGCCCGAGGGCAAAGCANNCCGAAAGTCTGCCCGTGCCTTCAAAACGGTCAAGCACAGACGGGGTTTCCCAAAGCAGGCCTACCGCTCCCTTCAGAGCGGCGAAAGACGCTTCCAGTTTCTCCCGCAAGAGAAAAACCAGGCCGGTATCCATATCGAAATTAACTCCCCCCCGACATATCAGGGACCGGCCGAAACGGCTGCCGCAAAGCAGCGCGGTCATATTAAGAAAATCTCCCCTCAGCCTGCCGCAATAAGACGCGGTGGGCAGATACGCGACGTCTCCGGACAGGGCTCCGAGATCTCCGCTGTGATTGGCCAGCCTTTCCAGTTCCAGCGCTATGCCGCGCAGGCACTGCGCCCTGGCAGGTATGTGCATCCCGGACAAAGCCTCGCAGGCGCGGCAATACGCCAGCGCGTGCCCTATGGAAGTGTCGCCTGCCACCGTCTCCATATACGCGAGCGCCCTGGCAGGCGGAGCCGATACCAGCGCGCGTTCGATGCCGCGGTGCTGATAACCCAACTCCATTTCGAGATGCAGGACGTCTTCTCCCAGGCACTGAAACCTGAAATGTCCCGGCTCTATTATCCCGGCATGCACCGGCCCCACTGCCACCTCATGGCAGCGCCGGTCCGGCACGCGCCAGAACTCTCTCCTTACTCCCCCGCCGGTATTCCTGCGCACCGGCTTAAGCCAGGGGTGGCCGCGCGGGATAATCCCGTGTTCTTCGAATATCTCCCGCTCGAAAAGCTCCGCCTGCGGACAATCCGGGGTGAGCGAATCATACCCGTCCTTCACCGCGGCGGAGGCCAGTGAAAGCCGCCCGCTTTTATCATGCGCCGTCACAGCGAAGATATCCGTCCCGCCTTCGCGGCCTGAATGGCCGAACAGGGAAACGATCCTGGAACCGGAAGAAACTTCCCGCAGTATGAAACCGCGCAAATCTTCGATGCGCATGCGCGGGATATCTTCCAGCTTGAGGGTTCCGTTGTTCTGTATAGAGACTCCGGAAGACATCATCCCTGCCCTCCCAGCAATGCCGCGGCGCCGGAAACCGCTACGTCCAATGCCGCCGGCATGTATATACCCAGAAACAGCGATAGCAAAAGCAGTAGCAGCGCCGGAAGTAAAGACAGAAAAGATTTTTTCCCTCCCGGGATGGACGGAACGCCGAAAGTCATGCGTATCCCCGTCCCGGTCATCCCGATGAAAATTACCCCCAGCAGAAAGAGATAGACGGCCGGGAGCCAAAGATTGCCGAAGGAGAACGCCGCTTTAAGAATGATCCATTCGCTCAGGAACGCGCCGAAAGGCGGCATCCCGCAAATGGCTAATATGCCGGCAAACCAAAGGACGCCGGCCCAGGGCATAATATGCGCTATCCCCCGCACGTCCGCTATCTTTTTGCTTCTAAAACCGGCCAGAATATTCCCCGCGCAGATGAACAGGGCCCCTTTAAGAAAAGAATGGTTGGCTGCCTGCAGCATTGAACCGTATGCCGTGCCCACGGCCACGGCGAAACAAAGGATACCCATATGTTCGACGCTGGAATAAGCCAGCAGGCGTTTGTAATCCGACTGCCCGATGATAAAGACGGCGGCGACCGCCATGGAAAGGATCCCGAAAATAAGAAACAGTTCCCGGCAGAAGGGTCCCAGGCCGTTGGCCAGGCAAAGCTGGTAGAAACGCAGGATGGCCAGAAAAGCGCAGTTCAGCAGCGCGCCTGACAACAGCGCAGAGGCCACTGAGGGGGCTTCGCTGTGCGCGTCGGGAAGCCAGGTATGCATTGGGGCCAGCCCCATTTTGGTGCCGTAACCGACCAGGACAAAAATGAACCCGGCTTTCAGCCAGAGCGGATCGAGCCTGACTCCCGGGCCAAGCAGCCTGTCGATCGATATCTCCGTTCCCGGACCCTGTCCTGAAGCGGAAACCGCCAAAAACAGGTTGCCGAAGAGCGCCAGCGCTATGCCTACCGAACAGATCAAAAGATATTTCCAGGTAGCTTCCAGGGAACTCCGCTGCCTGTGAAAATAGATCAAAGGCGCGCTCACCAACGTGGTGGCCTCCATGGCTATCCATATCAACCCGAAATGCCTGCTTAGCGCCAGCAGGCTCATAGAGGCGAGGAACACGAGCAGGCAGCCGGTAAAGGCCGCCTCAGGAGCGTTATTGAACAACAATCCTTCCTCTTTCTTCTCGCGCGGCCTGCTTTTTTCCTCTTTAAGATAGATCACGGCATAAAAAGAAGCGCAGAGGAACAACAAGCTGAAGACCGCCGTGAAATAACGGCCGAGCGCGTCAAGGCCGAACCAGAGCCAACGGTAATCCTCCCCTCCCGAAGGGAACAAGCATAGATAGAGAGAGAATACCGCGTGCGCGCAAGCCACGCTAAAAAGAAGCCGGCGGCGGAACCGGTCGCTCTTTATCACAAAAGCGGCAAGTCCCGCGGCGAAGGGCGCCAGAAAAAGAAGAATTGCCATTTATTCGCTCCTCTTCACTTCCGGCAGCCAGTCGGCCAATCCGGAAAGACGGGAGGTATCCGTATGCTCGAACTCCCGGCTGATGTGAAAAACCGTTATCCCCATCACGAATATCCCGACGAAAACGTCGAGCAGCATCCCGAGCTCCACCAGCAAAGGCTGTTCCAAAAGCAGGGCGATGCCGAACAGATAGATGCCGTTCTCCAGTATCAGGTACCCGATAACCTGGCTGAGCGCCTCCGCCCTGCTGATAATGATAAAAAAACCCGTCAGGGAAACCGAAAGCGCCACCGGCACGATGAAAGGCGAGGCGACGGCAAACGGTATAGGCAGTCTCGAACTGATGAAAAATGCCGTTCCCAGCGCGGCCACTCCGGACAGTATAGAGGCAGAGGCGCCGACGAAAGGCTTTTCTTCGCGCCTGACATTCACCCTTTTTTGCGCGTAACGCAGGAACCACGGCAGTATTCCCGCCTTGATCAGCAGGGTAACTAAAACGATGGTTACCAGAATCCCTCCCGGTATCTTCCCCGGAAGGAACAGCGGAACCACCCCGATTGCGGCTCCCTGATACGCGACGACCCTGATACTCGCCGATATCCTCGTCGAACCCAGGGAGAAAAGATTAAAAAGAACCAGCAGCATCAATATACCGTCGAGCATCGTGTCCTCACTTTGCCAGAAAAATAAGCGCCACCACGGAAAGTGCCGCGGCGGCGGTCAGCATCTGCGGAACCTTCACCAGCCGCAAACGCGCCGCGCATGACTCCAGCGCGCCGGTAAGCGCGGCCGTCAGCGCGATCAGCCCCAGGAATAACGCGGCGTTGCCGAAGAAATCCGGTTTCATCCCGTGTGGGAATAGCAGCCCGGCGGGCAGCGACGCCAGTATCCAGAACTTCAACGCCGCGGCATACTCGAGCATGGCAAGATCCGGCCCCCCGTGGTCGAGCGCCATCACCTCGTGTATCATCGTCAGTTCCAGGTGCGTATTGGGATCGTCGAACGGCACGCGGTAATTCTCCGCCAGCAGCACGATGTAGAGAACAAAAACCACGACTATCAAAACGGGGGGAGACACCTGCCATATCCTGCCTCCCGCCGTAAAAAGCATCCCGTTGAGGGAAACGCTCCCGGAGGCAGCGGACATCGCAGCCAGACAGAGAAACAGCACCGCTTCAGAGAAAACCGAGAAATGCGCGTCGCGGCCGGCTCCCATGCCTTCGAAACTGGAACCGGTATCCAGCGCGGCCAAAAGCATACAAAAACGCTGCGCGCCCAGAAGATAAACGACCAGCACCATATCCCCCGGAAAAAATAAAACGGCAGGATACGCGCCGCAAGGGATGAATAATAACGCCGTAAGGACGGCAATCAAGCCGGCCGACGGAGCAAGACGAAAAAAAACCCCCGTCGTCCTGCTGTATACCGCGCCTTTACACAGCAGCTTCCCAATATCGAAATACAGCTGTAAAAGAGGCGGCCCTTTCCTTCCGGAAAAGAAAGCCTTGATCCGGTTGATCACCCCGAACATCAGCGGAGCCGCCGCCAGCGCGATAATAACATTGAATAAAGGATAAAGATTATTCATCTGATCTTCCAAAGCAACAGCGCCAGCAGCGCAGCCATTATGTACATGATATAAATATGCAGCCGGCCCTGTTGCAGCCAGCGCAGACACGACAAGCTGACTTCAAGTTTTGCGGCAATACCGGAAAGAAACGTCCGGAACGCGCCTATCCGGCGGGAATCGTCTCCTTCATACTCCCCTGGGAAAAAAATAGTCCTGGGAACTGCTGCGGGACTTCTCCTGGAGTTAAAAAAGGTGAATGTCCTTCTCAACGGGTAGAAAAAGGAAGCCGATGTGTATTGCATTCTCGCGTCCGCCGCCGCGTAAGCGCAATTCCAGGTTTCTCCGAAAGAAACCTTTCTTCTTCTCAACAGCAGGCGCTTGGCCGCCAGCGCCGCCGCGATCAAGGCGAAGGCCCAGGCGGACGCGCAGCTGAGA
>DIEK01000063.1 GCA_002418595.1 Candidatus Omnitrophica bacterium UBA5776
TATCTATTGACCGTTCCCTAAATTATCCATATTAAATATTGACTTTGCCGGGGAGGTGGATTATAATGAAAAAACATTTAAAAGGTGAAGAAAAGAGGAGGTGACTGAATTGGCTTTAGTAAAAGAGAAGAAAACGGCAATTATAGAGAGTTATAAGACGCACGCGAAAGATACCGGCTCGGCCGATGTTCAAATAGCTCTTCTTACCGAACGTATCAACAGTTTAGGCGATCATTTCAAGTCTCATAAGAAGGATCATCATTCCCGCAGAGGGCTGCTTTCCCTTGTCGGCAAACGCAGGCGGCTCCTCAATTTCCTTAAGAAAACCGACATCAAGAAATACGAGGAAATACTGAGTAAACTCCACTTGCGGAAATAAAACCCCAAACCTTAGAAAGGCAAATAATATGCAATGCAACACAATGAGGGTAAAGATAGGCAATAATGATTTAGTGCTCGAAACGGGTTCTTTGGCCAAACAAGCCAGCGGTTCCGTGACCGTTCATTACGGCGGCACGGTAGTTCTGGTGACCGCGTGTATGTCCAAGACCGCCAGGGAAGGCATCGATTTTTTTCCTCTTACCGTGGAATGCCAGGAGAAGACTTACGCCGCCGGGCGCATCCCGGGGGGGTTCTTTAAAAGGGAAGGCAAGCCGTCCGAGAGCGAGATATTAAACGCCCGCCTTATAGACCGGCCGGTGCGTCCCCTTTTTCCCAAGGGCATTTACAACGACGTGCAGATTATGGCGATCGTTCTTTCCAGCGACGGCGAGAATGAATCCGATATACTGGGCGTCATAGGCGCGTCCGCCGCCCTGACGATATCCGATATTCCTTTTAACGGCCCGCTGGGCTGCTGCCGCGTGGCACACGTCAACGGGGAATTCGTGGTCAATCCTACTTACAAGCAGATCGAAGAGTCGGTTCTTGAGGTAGTTATGGCCGCCAAGTCCGACGGTGTGGTAATGCTTGAATCCCGCGGCAGAGAAGTTTCCGAGGAACTTTATATACAGGCGGCGCGGCTTGCTTTCGAGCAGGTCCAGCCGATTATCAACCTGCAGAAGGAGTTCGCCAAGAAGTTCGGCAGGCAGAAACGCGAAATGACCTATAAACTGCTGGATCCGAAGCTCTGCGCGAAGGTCGAGTCTCTTTCCGCGGAAAGGCTTAAGGAGGTTTACAAGCTTTCCAAAAAGGAAGAGCGAGAGGAAGCGGTGAGCATACTGGCCAAGGAACTGGAGTCCGCGCTGACCGCCGAAGGCCACGAGGCTGCCGATATCAAGTCCGCGCTGGTCGAAGTGGAGAAGAAACAGGTCAGGGACATAATTTTGCACGGGAACAAGCGCATAGACGGCCGGAGTTTTACCGAGGTCAGGCCCATAACCTGCGGGGTATCGGTCCTGCCGCGCACGCACGGTTCAAGCCTCTTTACCCGCGGGCAGACCCAGAGCCTGGCAATTACCACTCTGGGGACCGGCGACGATGAACAGATGATAGAGTCGCTGGAGGGGGAAAGATACAAATCGTTTATTCTTCATTATACCTTTCCGCCTTTTAGCGTGGGGGAAACCGGGCCTGTGCGCGGGCCGGGCAGGAGGGAGATCGGGCACGGCGCGCTGGCCGAAAAGGCGTTGTTGGCGGTTATGCCCGGTAAAGATAAATTTCCCTACACCGTCAGGCTTGTTTCAGAGATATTGGAATCGAACGGATCTTCGAGTATGGCTACGGTTTGCGCCGGGACTCTTTCGTTGATGGACGCCGGCGTTCCCATAAAGGACGCGGTAAGCGGCGTGGCGATGGGTCTTGTTAAGGAAGGTTCCAAGGCCGCGGTGCTGACGGACATCAGCGGGCTGGAGGATCATTTCGGCGATATGGATTTCAAGGTCGCCGGCACCAAGCAGGGGATGACCGCCGTTCAGATGGACCTTAAGATACCGGGCATAGATCTCGAACTGCTGGAAAAATGCCTTATGCAGTCCAAGGAAGCGCGGATGTTCATCCTGGGTAAAATGAAGGAAGCGCTGGACGCCCCCAGAGCGGAACTCTCGGCGTATGCTCCGCGTATCGACGTGTTAAAAATAAACACCGAGAAGATCGGCGAACTTATAGGCCCGGGTGGCAAGACGATAAAGAAGATCATCGCCGCCACCGGCGCCAGCATAGATATAGAAGACGACGGCACGGTCCTCGTCGCGTCCAACGAACCGGCGAAGTCCCAGGAAGCGATCAATATGATCAAGGCTATAACGGACGACGTCGAGGTCGGACGCGTCTATTCTGCCAGGGTCAAGAGGATAATGAATTTCGGCGCCTTCTGTGAGATCGCTCCCGGTAAAGAAGGGCTTGTGCATATTTCTGAGCTCTCCGATCATTTCGTCAAGAACATCGAAGAAGAGGTCAAGGTCGGGGACCAGTTCAACGTGAAAGTCACGGGAATAGACGAACTGGGCAGGATTAACCTGAGCCGCAAACAGGCTCTTCCGGGCACGGAAGCGTAATTCGTTTTCCGCTCTCGAAAAATTATTGTGGGCAGAGGTGAAAGAACGCAGGTTCAACGAGATCAAAGGGATTATTCTACTTGCCGCGGGTTTGATAATACTGGCCGGGCTGGTCTCTTTCACGCCGTTCGACATTTCGTTCTACACCACGCATCCCAACGTACCTCCTAAAAACTTTATAAGGACATTCGGGGCCTATTTCTCGGGTGTCCTTTTCTTTTTCTTCGGAGTCTCCAGTTACCTTATCCCTTTGTTCGTGCTGGCCGGCGGGGTGTTATTTTTCAAACAGAGGCGGCCGGACTTGAGGCTGCCGCGCCTGATGGGGATGCTTCTTCTTATGCTTTCCGTTAGTTCTATAGCCGGCATATTCATCTCCGCCAACCGCCACGCCGCTTTTTCCGCGTCGGGATATTTCGGTTTCCTGCTCTCCGGTTTCGTGAGTTCTTACTTCGGGAAACTGGGAGGATATATCCTCTTTATCACGCTCGGACTTCTTTCTTTCGCGCTGGTTACGGAAGTTTTGATATCTACGCTGGTGATGAAGACCGTAGAGAGGGCCGGAGAAGCCGTGGGATCGTTGCGGGCGGAGAGGCCGGCGGCCGAAAGGCGTCCTTACGCGGGACAGCGCAGGAGCAGGGGTTCCCGGCCCGAGATAAACGACGGTGAGGCGGAAGAAGTAGATTCGCGGACGAAGAGCCGGCAGGAGCCGAAAGAGAACATAATCGAGAAGATCAAGAAAGGTTTCGTTCCGGCGGGAAAACCGGAAAAGAAGGCCCAAGTCATCATCAAAGCCCAGCCCGCTCAGTCCAGACAGGAGCCTCCTCCCGCGCCTAAGCCGGTGAAGGTGGGCGACTACCAGCTCCCCACGTATGAACTTCTGGATTCTCCTCCTCCTGTGGAGGCCCGCCAGATAAGAGAAGATCTCGCCGGTAACGCGCGCATCCTGGAAGAGACGATGAGCGATTTCGGCATTTCCGTGAAAGTTACCAACGTAGAGCGCGGGCCGGTTATCACTCGTTACGAACTGGAACCTGCGCCCGGGGTCAAACTTAACAAGATAGTGGTGCTTGGGGACGATATCGCCCTGGCGATGAAAGCGCAGTCCGTGCGTATAGTCGCGCCCATACCCGGCAAAGGACGGGTGGGGGTGGAAGTCCCGAATATGCAGAGCAGCCTGGTTTATCTAAAAGACATTCTTTCTTCGCGGGATTTCACCGAGACCAAGTATAAACTGCCTTTGGCGCTCGGCAAGGACATCACCGGACAGCCCGTGGTTGCGGACTTGAGCGACATGCCGCACCTTCTTATCGCAGGAACCACAGGCTCCGGCAAAACGGTCTGCGTGAACTGCCTGATACTTTCTTTACTGCTAAAGTTTTCTCCGGAGCAGCTAAAACTGCTTATGGTCGACCCCAAGATGGTCGAACTGGCGCCTTTCAACGGGATGCCGCATTTATTATGCCCGGTCGTAACCGAGGCCAAGAAAGCCGCTGTGGCGCTGAACTGGCTGGTGGGGGAAATGGAAGAGCGTTACCGTATGCTGGCAAAGGCCGGCGCCAGGAACATCACCGCTTACAACGCCCAGCAGGTGGGGCAGGAAAAGATGCCTTACATAGTCATCATCGTTGACGAGCTGGCGGATTTGATGAGCGTGTCCAGGGATCAGATAGAGAGCGCGATCGCCAGGCTGGCGCAGCTTTCCAGGGCGGTGGGCATACATCTTATACTGGCCACCCAGCGTCCTTCGGTGGACGTAATCACCGGCGTCATCAAGGCTAATTTTCCATCCAGGGTATCTTTCAAAGTTCCCTCCAAGGTGGATTCCAGGACCGTGCTTGATATGAACGGCGCCGACAAACTGCTCGGTAAAGGCGATATGCTTTTCCTGCGGCCCGGGGAGGCCAAATTGATACGGGCGCAGGGGGCGCTGGTCTCCGACAAGGAGATAGACCACATAGTGGATTTCATCAAAAAACAGGCCGAACCGGTTTACAGAGAAGAGGTGCTTAAGGAACATGGGAAGACCTTTACCGGAGGCGGGGATAAGGACGAGATGTACGCCGAGGCGGTGAGGGTGGTGATGGAGACCAACCAGGCCTCCGTTTCTATCCTGCAGCGCAGGCTCCGGCTGGGTTACAGCCGCGCCGCCAGAATAATAGATATGATGGAACAGGACGGCCTGGTCGGTCCGTTCGAGGGAAGCAAACCGCGCAAGATAGTTATAGACCGGGAAGAGTGGCTGCAAAAAGATATGATGGCAAGAGAAGGCAGGGAAGAAGAAAGCGTTTCTTCCTCTTGATAGGAGAAAGCCGGGATGGATTCACCGGGAGCAAGATTAAAACAACTCAGGCTGGAAAAAGGATGCACGCTTGAAGAGGCGCATCGGAAGACCAGAATAAATATACATATAATAAAGGCGATAGAGGAAGACAGCGTCGCCAATATAAATCCGGTATATTTGAAGGGTTTCATCAAGATATACTGCGCTTTTCTGGGGGTGGATGCCGCAGAGTATTTCCGTTCGGAGACGCCTGCCGCCGCCAGACCGGAACAGGAAATCCAGCCGCCTTCCGCTTCTGAAGAAAAAGTGACAAAACCTCTGCACGGCACCGGCTTGAAAGTCACGCCGCGCAACGCCCCGCGTTTCCGCATAAATCCCGGAGTAATGAAGATAATCGCGGCGGTTATTGCCGCTCTATTTCTGTTCTTCATCGCCGGTAAAATAGGGGCTTTTTTAAAAAACAAGCCGGCGAAGCGCGCCGTCCTGGCTGTTCAGCCGCGTGCAGCAACCCGGGCGCTGCCGACGAAAAAGTCTAAAAGCGTCCGGCCCGTCGAGCAGTCTTTTTCGCAGTCCGCGGATTCCGAGATACGCCTGGTGATCAGGGCCAAAGAGGACTGCTGGGTAAATCTCAAGGCCGACGGTAAGGTGGTTTTCCGCAGCTTACTGAGAAAGGGAAGGTTTGAGAACTTCATTTTCAAGGACAAAGGAGAGCTCTCGCTCGGTAACGCGGGAGCGGTGGAACTCGAGATCAACGGTAAATTCATACCCAACCTGGGCCGGCGCGGACAGGCCCTGAAAAACATCATTATCAGCCGTAAGGGACTGGAAATAGGCAGATGAAACCTGCCGTAGGCATACTTAGCCTGGGATGCCCCAGGAACCTGGCGGATTCCGAGTCGGTCTGCGGCAGGCTCTTCCATAAAGGTTACAGGATCACAGATATACACGAAGCGGAGATCGGGATAGTCAATACCTGCGCTTTCGTGAACGACGCCAAACGGGAATCCATAGACGCGATACTCGATTTGATCGAACTCAAGAAAAAAGGCGTCTTGAAGAGGATTGTCGTTCAGGGGTGCCTCGTTCAGCGCTACGCGGATGAATTGAAGAGGGAATTTCCCGAGGTTGACGCTTTTGTGGGAAGGATCTCTCCCGGTTGGTGCGGCAAGTGCGGACTTTACCGTCTCACGCCGGAGCATTACGCTTATTTGAAGATATCCGAGGGATGTGTCAGCCGCTGCTCGTATTGCGTCATCCCCTCCATCAAGGGGAGGTTCACCAGCGTCCCGGAGAAGGAATTGCTCGAGAGGGCCGGGAGGCTGGACGCATCCGGGGTGAAAGAAATAAACGTCATCGCGCAGGACCTGACGGCTTACGGTTTCGATCTGGCCGGCGGCGTCACGCTTTCGTCGATGCTTAAGAAACTGGCGCGGCGCTGCCGCAGGACACGCTGGTTGCGGCTGCTTTACCTTTATCCGGGTCCGGAAGTGGAGAAGGTGACGGCCCTGATGCGCCGGGAGGAAAAGTTTTGCCGGTATATCGATCTGCCTCTCCAGCATATAAACGAACGCATACTGAAAAAAATGGGCAGGCGGTGCGGAAAGGATTATTTGTTGCGTTTGGTAGATCTGGTGCGCAGCAGTCTGCCCGGGGCGGCGATAAGGACCACTTTCATCGTCGGGTTCCCGTCTGAGACGGATAAAGAGTTCAGGGAACTTGCGGATTTCGTCAAGGAGGCGCGTTTCGAGCGGCTCGGGGTGTTCATATATTCCAGGGAAGAGGGTACGCCGGCGGCGGCCATGCCGGAGCAGGTGCCGGAGAAGATAAAGCGCTCCCGCTTCGACGAATTGATGTCCCTTCAGCAGGGGATATCGGCGGAGAACAACCGCGCAATGCTCGGCAAAGAACTGGATGTGCTGGTGGAAGAGGAGGCGGCTTTGCCGGAAGGGGAGGATTCCCCGCATCCCGCTTACGTTTACTCCGGCAGGAGCGAATACGACGCTCCGGAAGTGGACGGCATGGTTTACGTGAAGACGCGCAGGCCGGTTAAACCCGGGAGCATGGTCAGGGTGCGCGTGGACGGTGCTTTAGAGTACGACCTTACAGGAGAAGCCTTATTATGAACTTAGCCAATCGTCTTACGGTTTTGCGGATAGTATTCACCTTCGTGTTCATGTTTTTTCTTTTCATCCACGGCCTCTGGGCCAAGGTGATCAGCCTGGTGATCTTCGCGCTGGCCGCCGTCTCGGATTTCCTGGACGGCCGCATCGCCCAGAAGCGCAATATGGTCACGGATTTCGGCAAGCTTATGGATCCGATCGCGGATAAGATCCTGGTATTGGCCGCCTTCGCGGCCTTTGTGCAGATGCAGTTGGTGGACGCCTGGATGTTCGTTATTATTATCTCGAGGGAGATACTGATAACTTCGTTGCGCCTCTTCGCGCTGAACAAGGGCAAAGTGCTTTCGGCGGCAAAGGCCGGCAAGCATAAAACCGTGTCGCAGATGTCGGTGATCGTGTTGATACTGATATTCGTTGTGCTGAAAGAAATGATGTTGACCTTTTTTACCTGGAATCCTTCCTGGGAGAGTTTCTTCCGGCAGGGGATCTACGTGTTGATGGTCATCACCGTCGGGCTGACACTTTATTCCGGCCTGTATTACCTCTGGGAGAATCGCCGTATAATCACGAAATTATAATTCTGGATTTGTATTGCGAATCCCGGTCTGTCGATTACGGTTAGGATGCCGGTTTCTTCTATCGCAAGCTGCCGTAACCGAAAACCGATACTGGCTGCGTTAGCTTAGCCGTTTACCGAGGTTTTTATGCGCATAATACCCGATTTTCTCGCCAAGCCCGTTATAACTTTCTTTTACTTCGGTTATTGCCCGGTGGCTCCCGGCACTGCCGGCAGTCTGGCAGGACTGGGTTTGTATTTTCTGGTCAAAGACAGTCCGCAGTTTTATCTTCTGGCGTTTGCGCTGGTGACCGTTGCCGGTGTCTTACTTTCCGGGGAAGGGGAGCGTATCTTCGGGCGCAAGGACCCTAATTGCGTGGTGATCGATGAGGTCAGCGGTATGCTTTTGTCTCTGGCCCTTCTTCCCTACGACGTCAGAGTCGTGGTCGCGGGATTCATTTTGTTCAGGGTTTTCGACGCGCTGAAACCTTTTCCGGCCGACAAATTGCAGTCTCTGAAAGGCAGTGCCGGGATAATGAGCGACGACATTATGGCGGCTTTATATACCAATGTTCTGCTTCAGATAGTGGTGAGGCTGAATGTCATCAGCGGCGTATAAAGCGGTCCCGGGGCCGTGCGCATAAGGGTGAGCGAGCGCAGAATATAGCCGCGGCCCGTAATAACTTCGGCGGTTCCCGGGTCTTCCAGCGACCGCCTCAATGTCGTTATATTGCGGTTATCTTTTACTCTGCCTAGAGTGGCGTGCGCGGCGAAGCGCCTCTTTTCTGCCGGTTCTCCGCAGCCTTCCGGCAGATCCCGCAATCCTTCCGCTATTGCGCCTAATTCATCGGCGCCTTCTTTTATCCCGGCCCAGATAACCCTCGGGTATCCATGCTCCGGGAAATGCCCCAGCCCGCCGAAAGATACGGGGAAAGGCTGAACCCCGCGCAGCGCGTTTTCTACCGCGCTGCAGAGTTCCCCGATTTTATCTTCTTTAACCTCTCCCAAAAACCTTAAAGTAAGATGAATATCGGATGGTTTCACCCATTTGATAATTGCTCCGGAATAATGCAGTTTTTTCTGGATAAGGGCAAATGTTTCTTGTATCGCGGGCGGGATCTCAGCGGCTAT
>DIEK01000097.1 GCA_002418595.1 Candidatus Omnitrophica bacterium UBA5776
AAACGATATAACTGCGGCGGTTCCCGGAAGGCTTCTGCTTCTTTGCGATAGCGGGATCGTGGAGTCCGGCGTATCTGGGCCTCCCGCGCACCCCGTAGATTCGCGTCCTCCTGCCGAAAAAGAAGGGGAACCGGACATACGGGAGGTGGTGGAGGCTTCCATAGCGCTTACCGATTCCGGCCAGGAAAAAATATTTCGCTGGAGGAAACTGGCGGCGGCGCGCGGCTGGCTTCCCAAGGTGTCGGTCTCCGCTGATCGCAACGGCACCGATCGCTGGCACTGGGAGGGAGGCTCTACTACCAAACAGGAGGACGATTGCTTGCGTAAAGGAAGATATACGCAGGAGTGGTCGGTAGCCTTGGTCTGGGAACTCGGTGATCTGATCTGGAACGACGCCCAGACCTCCATAGACGTGCGATCAAAGCTTACCGCGGAACTGCGTCAGGAGATAATAGAGCAGGTGACCAAGGCTTATTTCGAACGCTTGCGCGTGCGGCATGAGTTGGAAAATATGCGTCTTGAGGATAGGAAACGCCGTTTCGATAAAGAGATACGGCTCCGGGAATTGACCGCTTATCTGGACGCAATGTCGGGCGGGCTTTACAGCATCCGCAGGCAGTGAATTTACCGTATCGGCAGGTGATTTTGAAGCGGCCCAAGGGGCCCCAAGGGGATTATTTGTTTGACACGGTAAAAGTGGTGGGTTATAATAACGTCTTGCTGTGCGGGGCGTTAGGATAGACGCCCTCAGTCTATAAACTTTACTGATGAATTTATTAATACCGCAGGAACGCGGAGGTATTTATGCCGGCTGAAAAGAAAAAAGAGGAACCTAAAGAGATAAACGACCGCAAGAAAGCCCTTGAATTGGCCCTTTCCCAGATAGAGAAGCATCATGGTAAAGGTTCCATTATGACCTTGGGAGGCGACGTAAAGATCGACGTGGAGGTGATCCCGACCGGTTCTTATACCCTTGACTGGGCGTTGGGCGTAGGAGGCCTTCCCAAAGGGAGGGTGGTCGAAATTTTCGGCCCGGAAGCCTCCGGCAAGACCACGCTTACTCTGAGCGTGATACGCGAGATCCAGAAAAAAGGCGGGGTGGCGGCTTTTATCGACGCGGAACACGCTTTTGACCCGGCTTACGCCGGCAACGTGATAGGCGTCAATCTCGATGACCTGCTTATCTCCCAGCCGGATACCGGCGAGCAGGCGTTGGATATCGCCGAAACACTGGTGCGTTCGAACGCGGTAGACCTGGTGGTCATAGATTCGGTGGCGGCGTTAACTCCGCGCGCCGAGATAGAAGGCGAGATGGGCGATTCTCATATGGGATTGCAGGCGCGCCTTATGTCGCAGGCATTGAGGAAACTGACCGGCGCCATCAACCGTTCCAAGACGTGCGTTATCTTCATAAACCAGATCCGTGAAAAGATAGGCGTTATGTTTGGCAATCCGGAGACTACCCCCGGCGGCAGGGCATTGAAGTTTTACTCTTCCGTCCGCCTCGACATCAGGCGTATAGCTTCCCTGAAAGAGGCAGACCGGGTGATCGGCGGAAGGACCAGGGTGCGCGTGGTGAAGAATAAGGTGGCGCCGCCTTTTCGCGAGGCGGAATTCGATATATTGCACAGTGAAGGTATCTCAAAGATGGGAAGCCTTCTGGATGCGGCGATGAACCTGGGGCTGGCCGATAAGTCCGGGTCCTGGATATCTTTCAAGAGCGAAAAGATCGGGCAGGGCAGAGACGCGGCGATAAAAGCCTTGAAAGAGCAGCCTAAACTCTTTCAGGAAATGGAAAAAGAATTCCGCCAGGCGATCTCCGCGGGCAGCGCCGGTGTTCCGGCTGAAACGAAGAAATGACGCGCCGGTCGTTCCCGGTTCTTTTTCCGTATTTAAAATCCGCTTAAATGACCGCCGGAATTAATCTTAATCAAACCGCAGAAATCCCCGGCTTTCAAGCCGGATTTACTTTGGCTAAAAAGAGTTCTCCCCGAGAGCGGCGCGAGGGGCCGGCACAAGTGTTGAAGAAGAGGGGACCGGCAGCAGGCGGTTTGGATGAATCGCTGCGGTACGCCTTTCTCTTGTTGAAGTTCAGGCCGCGCAGCGTGAGGGAAATGGAATTCCGGCTGCAGAAGAAAGGTTTTTCGCCGGCCGCCGCCGCGAAAACGATTTCTTTTCTACGGGACAAAAAATTCCTGGATGATGCGTCTTTCGCCCGCGCCTGGGCGCAGAGCAGGGCGGCGCGTTCCTACGGCCTCTCTCGCATAGGCAGGGAACTGTCTTCCAAAGGCGTGGAACGGATTCTGGCGGACAAGGCGCTCGACAATCTCCTGACAGGCGGTTATTCCGAAGAAAAGACGGCTGTAGAGCTTGTTATCTCCAGGAAACGTTCGCTGCTGCGCGGAGGCGAGAGGATGAAACAGAGACGCCGGCTGTTTGCTTTTTTATCGCGGCGCGGTTTCTCACCCGAGGTGGTAGCAGATGTGACGGAGAGATTTGCCGGCGGAAGCTGCGCCGGAGACAAATATGAAGACTGACGAAATAAGGGCTAAATATCTGGATTTCTTTTCCAGGCGCGGGCATCGCCTGGTGGAGAGCGATTCGCTTGTGCCGGCTGAAGATCCGACGGTGCTTTTTACCCCCGCCGGAATGAACCAGTTCAAGAAGCAGTTTATGGGCTGCCTTACCGGATTCAGCCGGGCGGCCAGCGCGCAGCGTTGTCTAAGGACGGACGACCTGGAGAAGGTAGGCAAGACCGACTGCCACCATACCTTCTTCGAGATGCTGGGTAACTTTTCCTTCGGAGATTATTTCAAGAAGGATGCTATAAACTGGGCCTGGGAATTCCTTACCGCCGAGCTGCGGATAGACCACGCGAAACTCAGCGTATCGGTGCATAAAGATGACGATGAGGCCTACCGCATATGGAAAGAGGATGTGCGCGTGCCGGAGGCGCGCATAGCCAGGCTGGGGGATAAAGATAATTTCTGGCCGGCCGACGCCAGGGAAAAAGGTCCGAACGGCCCCTGCGGGCCGTGTTCAGAGATATTTTTTGATATGGGTGCGGCGGGGTTCGCCTGTTCTTCTCCGGACTGCGGCCCGGGCTGCGGCTGCGGGAGATACGTGGAGATATGGAATCTTGTTTTCACGCAGTTCAACCGCAGGGAAGGCGGGATACTGGAGCCTTTGCCGCAAAAGAACATCGATACCGGCATGGGACTGGAAAGGATTTCCGCGGTAATGCAGGGCGTCAGGAGCAATTTTGAGACCGACGCCTTCAGTCCGCTGGTTGATGCCATCAAGGCCGGCTGTCCGGTCGGAGGGCCCGCGGTTGCGGCAAGCGAAGTTTACGCGGTTGCCGATCACCTGCGCGCGGCGGTATTCGCGATTTACGACGGGATACTGCCGTCCAACGAGGCGCGCGGCTACGTGGTGAGGAAACTCATACGCAAGAGCGTTCTCCATTTGAGAGGAATCGGGATTAACGGGCTCTTTTTGCACACACTGGTGCCGGTGGCGGCTCGGGCGATGCGTCTTCCTTATCCTGAACTCGTTGAAAGGGCCGCCGGGATAGAGGCGGTGATCTCCGCAGAGGAACGGTCGTTCCAGGCGACTCTTTCTAACAGTGAAACTATGCTGGAAGCCAAGCTCGGGTCTTTTCGCTCTTCTCCGGACGCTCACAGGGCCGGTATCGCGGCTTTTCAGCTCTACGATACTTACGGGATACCTTTTGAGCTTACTTCTTCCTGGGCAGCCGGACAGGGCATAAAGCTCAGCGTCGGTTCTTTCGAGAAAGAGATGGAACTGCAGAAGAACCGTTCCAAGGCCGGGAGCGCCATGCAGGGAGACGTGTTTTGCCTGGAGCAGACCTGGCAGAAAGGACTGCCTGCGACGGAATTCCTCGGCTACACGAGCTACGAGGCGCAGGGGCGCGTACTGAAGATAATAGCGGGAGACGACGAGATCGAAGAGGCGGGGCAGGGCAGCCGGGTGCGCGTGGTATTGGACCGCAGTGTTTTTTACGCGGAATCAGGGGGCCAGTGCGGCGACACGGGAACGATAAAAGGCGCCGGCGCGCAGGTCCAGGTCATAGATACGAAAAAAATAGATAAAATAATCATGCATGATTGCCGGGTTATATCCGGGGTATTGCGCAAGGGCGAAGATGTCCTTTGCGCTCTTGATAAAGAGCGCAGGTTGAACGTCGCCAGGAACCATACGGCAACTCATCTTCTTCAGGCGGCGCTGCGTTTAGTCCTCGGTCCCCAGGTCAGGCAGCAAGGATCGATGGTGGCTGAGGACAGGCTGCGTTTTGATTTCGCCAATCCCTCCGCGCTTTCCCGGGAAGAGCTCGATAAAGTAGAGGCGCTCGTCAACAGCTTCGTGCTGGAGAATCCCGCGTTGGAAAAGCGGGAGATGACGCTTGAGGAGGCTAAATCCGAAGGCGCCCTGGCTTTTTTTGCGGAGAAATACGCCGAGAAAGTACGGGTAATCACGGTGCCGGGTATTTCCAAAGAGCTTTGCGGCGGCACGCATCTTGATTTCGCCGGACAGATCGGGCAGTTCAGGATACTGCAGGAGAGTTCGGTAGCTCAGGGGGTGCGCAGGATAGAAGCTGTGACCGGCTCCGCCGCTTACGCGTTGGCGAAAGAGGAGGAGACCGTCATATCTTCTGCAGCAGAGGCGCTGGGCGTGCCCGCTAACGCGCTCGTAACAGAGGCGCAGAAGAAGGCGTCCAGGATCAGGGATCTCGAGAAGGAATTGTCGGCGCTTCGAATGGAGAACGCCAGGAGTTCGGCTCTGAAATTGCTGGACTCCGCGCAGAAGATAAATAAATTCAAACTGGTAAGCGGTATGATTCCCGACGCCGACCCGGACGTTTTGCGCAGGGCCGTGGACAGCCTTAAAAAGGAAAGCCCGCTGGCGACCTTGTTCGCGCTGGGAAGCGTCAAGGGCGGCAGGGCTTTTCTGGTACTGGGAGCGACGCAGGACCTTTGCGCCGGAGGGTTCAAGGTCTCCGGTATGATAGGAGAGGTGGCGGCGCTCATCGGAGGCAGTGGAGGGGGCAGGGCGGATTTCGCGCAGGCCGGCGGCAGCCGTCCGGACAAGATTGAGGAGGCTCTGCTTAAGTTCAGGGAATTGGCGGAGCGGGCGGAGATATGAAGATAATACGTTCCAACAGCGGAGCGCTGGAGAAGATATATAACAGGCGTTTTTATCGTTCCAGGCGCGTGGACGAAAAGGTGCGCCGGATACTCGACGACGTCAGGCTCAACGGAGACGAAGCGGTTCTTAAATACGCGAGGAAATTCGACGGCGTGAAGATGACTCCGAAGCAGTTGAAGGTGAGTGAAATAGAGATCAGCGGCGCGTATCAGAATATCAGCTCGAATTTCGTATCCAGCCTGAAGGTGATCATAGATAATATCACGCGTTTTTACCGCCGGATGGAACGCAAGTCCTGGAGGATGCGTTCCGACGAAGGAGTGGTGCTGGGCGAGAATTACGTGCCGCTGGATAGGGTGGGTATTTATGTCCCGGCGGGTACCGCTCCGCTGGTCTCCTGCGTTTATATGAGCGTCCTGCCGGCGCGCCTGGCGGGCGTCAAGAAGATAGCGCTGATCAGCCCACCGGACAAGACCGGGCGCATCAATCCGCATATACTGGTGGTGGCCAATCTTCTGAAGGTCGACGAAATCTACAGGGTCGGCGGCGCGCAGGGTATAGCAGCGCTTGCCTACGGCACCCGCACCATCCCGAGGGTTGACAAGATAGTCGGCCCGGGTAATATATATGTCAGCGAAGCCAAAAGGCAGGTATTCGGGGAAGTGGACATTGATATGGTCGCCGGCCCGACCGAACTGGTGGTCATCGCCAATCGTTACAGTAACCATCGGCACATCATCGCCGATCTCAAGGCGCAGGCGGAGCATTCTCAAGGGCTGGCGATACTGGTGACCAATTCCAAGAGTCTGGCTAAAGAAGTGGTTGGACAGATACCTTCGGTAAACGGCTACGTCGTGCTGACCAAGAATTTGGAACAGGCGGTGGATATATCCAACCGCATAGCCCCGGAGCACCTGGAGATACTCGTGAATGACCCCGGGCCGCTGCTTAAGCACGTCAGGCACGCCGGCGCCGTATTCTTGGGGCATTACAGCCCGGTGGCGGTGGGAGATTACGTAGCCGGTCCCAGCCACGTTCTGCCGACCGGCGGCACGGCGCGGTTTTTTTCCGGGTTATCCACGCTTGATTTTGTCAAGAGCCTGCATATAATAAGTTATTCCAAGAAAGCGCTGGAGAGGATCCGCGAGCCGCTGGAGAAAGTGGCTTCCATAGAGGGAATGACGCACCATCTGGATTCCGTGAAGGCGCGGTTTCATAGCGAGCCGGGGAAGGGATAAAGTATGCGTAAAGCGGAAATCAAAAGGACCACTAAGGAAACCGATATCGGCGTTAAACTGGAGATAGACGGCTCCGGCGGAAGCAAAATAGAAACCGGCATAGGATTGCTGGATCACCTTCTGGAATTGTTTTCGTTCTGGGGGATGTTCGAGCTGGAGATATCAGCTAAAGGCGATTTCAAGATCGATATACATCATACCAACGAAGATGTCGGCATCGCGCTGGGCAAGGCTTTTAAAGAAGCGTTGGGCGATAAATGCGGCATCAGGCGCATAGGGTGGGCTTCGGTCCCCATGGAGGAAGTGTCGGCCGACGTCGCCGCAGATATCTGCGGCCGCGGGTATTTTAAAATCATTTTTCCTCAGGGACTAAAGCCGGAAGGCAGCGAGGGCTATGGCGCCGGCGACGCGGAGCATTTTCTGGACGCCTTCGCCAAACAGCTTGGCATGAACCTGCACGTGAAGATAAACGGTTCCGGCAGCGACCTGCATAGCACGCTTGAACCGGCGTTCAAGGCGCTGGGGCTGGCTTTGCGTTCCGCTGTGGAAATCGACCCGCGCAGAAAAGGTGTCCCGTCCAGCAAGGGAGTGATTGATTAATCCCCTCGTCCATCGTCTGTTGGTAAGAATTAAGTATTGTGTCCCCGGAATTAAGGAAGATATGATAGCGATATTTGATTACGGGATCGGGAACATACATAGCGTGCGCAAGGCGCTGGAAAAGCTCGGCGCGCGTACCGTTTTGACCTGTAAAGAAGACGAACTTTCGGCGGCGGACAAGATCGTGCTCCCCGGCGTCGGGGCTTTCGATGACGCGATGGAGTGTCTGGAGCGCGGCGGCGCCGCGCTCTTGAAGAAACAGGCGGCTTGCGGCAAGATCATTCTCGGTATCTGTCTGGGGATGCAGGTGCTTTTTTGCGAAAGCGAAGAAGCCTCCTCGCACAAGGGGCTTGGCGTTCTGGACGGCAGGGTGCTGAAATTCCGCGGCGGGCTTAAGGTCCCGCATATGGGCTGGAACAGGATAAAACTCGGCGTTTCCGGCCGCGACTGTCCGCTTCTGCGAGGGATAGACGACGGCGAATATGTCTATTTCTGCCATTCCTATTATGCGTCGCCGCGCGAAGTCCCGGTTTCAGCCGGGTTGACGGAATACGGAACGGATTTTACCTCCGTTGCCTGGAAAGACAACGTGTACGCAGTGCAGTTCCATCCGGAAAAGAGCCAGGGGGCGGGCCTGCGTATACTGCGGAATTTCATCGCGCTTAACTGATGGTGGATATATTTCCGGCTATAGACTTGCAGGGCGGCCGCGTGGTGCGGTTGGTGAAGGGCGAGTTCTGCCGCAGTAAGGAGTATTCGCGCGACGCGGTAGCGGTGGCGGTTGAATGGGCTGCGCAGGGGGCGCGAATGATCCATGTCGTGGACCTCGACGGCGCAAAAAGCGGCAAGCAGAGCAATCTTCCGCTCGCCTCCAAAATAGCCGGGGCGGCCGGTATCCCGGTGCAGCTAGGAGGCGGTATACGGACATTGCAGGCGGTCAAGCGGGTCCTGGACGCCGGTATAAGCAGGGCCATTCTCGGTACCAGAGCGGTGGAGGACCGCGTTTTCCTTGAGAAAGCCTACGGTAAATTCGGGGAGAGGGTGATTATCAGCCTGGACGCCGCAAACGGCAGGATCATGGTAAAAGGATGGATGGAAAGCCACAGCGGGCTTGACGCGTCTGATTTCGCGCGTTCGCTCAAGAGAATTGGTTTCAGTGAGATGATCTATACCGATACATTGAGGGACGGCACCCTCAAGGGGCCGAACGTTCCGGCAGTCAGGAAACTCCTCAAGGAAAGCGGGATGCGCGTTATCGCTTCCGGCGGTATATCCAGCCTGTGGGACATAAAAGAGCTTTGCGGGCTAGAGGAGAAGGGATTGAGCGGTATCATTACAGGTAAGGCGATCTACGAAAAAAAGTTCACTTTGCGGCAGGCGATCCGGGCCGCAGGCGGCAGGTTTTACCGTTAAAGGAGAATATGCCGGAGAGTCTTCGGCAGAGCGTGCAAAGGAGGAGCAGATGCGGTTAATGATGTTGGCGGTTGTTACAGCGGTGTCTTTATTATTGTCGGGGTGCGCTACTACCGGCGCGAGACAGAAGGACATTGAGATACAAAGGCTTAATAACCAGCTTTCCGCGTTGAACGCGCAGGTGCAGGCCAAGGACGAGGAGATAGCCGGGCTGAGGGATGAGCTTGGGCGCGCGCATGAACAGTCGGTCTCTGCCGTTGACACCGGGGAAAATAGGGAAGTCAAATCCAGGCCGTCCGTGAAGCAGATACAGAAGGCGCTGAAGAATGCCGGCTACAACCCGGGGAGCATCGACGGAAAATTCGGCAGGCAGACACGGGAAGCCATAAAAGACTATCAAAGAGCGAACAACCTCAAACCGGACGGTAAAGTCGGCAAGAAGACCTGGAAATCGCTGCGTAAGTATCTTTAATCAAACCGCAGGAATCAGTAGCCTTTATTGCTTTTAAGGCGCGCGGCGGAGAAGGCCGGTTTATAGAAATGCTGACAAAAAGAATCATTCCCTGCCTGGATATAAAAGACGGGCGGGTGGTTAAGGGCGTGAAGTTCCTCGGCCTCAAAGATGCCGGAGACCCTGTGGAGGTCGCCGCCATTTACGACGCACAGGGCGCCGATGAACTGGTCTTTCTGGATATCACCGCCAGTTGCGAAAAAAGGAAGACCTTGCGGCCCCTGGTTGAAAGAATCGCGGAAGTCATTTATATGCCTTTCACCGTAGGCGGGGGCATCACTACACTGGAAGACATCAGCGCGCTGCTGTGCGCCGGGGCCGACAAGGTGTCTTTAAATACCGCGGCAGTGCTCGATCCCGGATTGATCTCCGGGGCGTCCCGCAAGTTCGGAGCGCAGTGCATAGTGACGGCTATAGACGCCAGGCGTTCCGGCGGGGGCTGGGAAGTGACCATCCACGGCGGCAGGACGTCGACGGGAAAGGATGCCGTTGCCTGGGCAAAAGAAGCTGTTGAGCGCGGTTCTGGCGAGATACTGCTTACCAGCATGGATTCCGACGGCACGGAGAACGGCTATGATCTGGAGTTGACGGCGGCTGTTTCTTCCGCGGTGCCGGTGCCTGTGATAGCTTCCGGAGGGGCGGGTTGCCCGCGGCATTTCCTGGACGGGTTTATTTCCGGTAAAGCCGACGCCTGCCTTGCCGCTTCCATATTCCATTACCGCAAATACTCGGTAAGGGAAGTCAAGGAATATCTTTCGGCAAACGGGGTGGAGGTGCGCCTGTCAGCCGGATAATGGCCACGGTAACGAGGCCCGGTCCGGTTTCCGGGTACGGCACCGTTTCTAATAATAAAGACGGTAAACCATAGACAAGAATTCGACAGCAGGCGCTATAGTAAGTTAAAGATACGTTCAACATATGAGGAGGCCCAAGAGAGTGAATAAGTCAGGCAGGAAAGACGATGTTTTCAGTTTCGATAAGTTAAAACTTGACGACAAGGGGTTGATTCCTGCCGTCATCCAGGATTATAAGGACGGGACCGTGCTGATGCTGGGTTATATGAACCCGGAATCTTTGCGCAGGACGATCAAATCCGGCAAGACCTGTTTCTGGTCCCGTTCCCGCCGCGAATTCTGGGTCAAGGGAGAAACTTCCGGGCATTTTCAGATTGTGAAGTCCATCGCCTACGACTGCGATGTGGACGCCCTGTTGATCAAAGTAAGACAGGTCGGCGATATCGCCTGCCATACGGGTAAGCGCAGTTGTTTTTACAGAACAATAAGGACCGGGAAGAAGAATGGATAACACCCTTTCGTTCCATCCCGCTTCGTTGCGGGAGTTCAGGAAGCTCGCCGCGCGCGGCAATGTCGTGCCGGTCTATGCCGAGGTGAACGCCGATCTTGATACGCCGGTTTCGGCGTTCCTGAAAATACGCAAGGGAAGGTATTCTTTTTTGCTGGAATCGGTCGAGGGGCAGGACAAGATAGCCAGGTATTCGTTCCTGGGCACCGACCCCAGGGTCGTTTTCAAGAGCAAGGACGGCGCCGCCCGCCTCTGCGGCAGAGGGGTGTCCGGCGGCGTCAGGCGTTTCAGGGCCGAAACCGGCAGGGGGCCTCTCGACGAACTGAAGAAACTGATGAAGGACCTGCGTCCGGTGCGCGTGCCGCGGCTTCCGCGTTTCTGCGGAGGGCTTGTCGGATACGCAGGTTACGATATGGCGAGGTTCTTTGAAGAACTGCCGGATTTTAAGAGGGATGACGCCGGCTTCCCGGACTGTGTCTTTCTGCTGGCCGATGACATCCTCATTTTCGACCATTTTCGGCATACTATTATGATCGTCTCCAACGTTTTTCTGCCGCAGCGCGGAGGAACGCGCGGCCTTCAAGAGATGGAACGTCTTTACCGGCAGTCCCTGCGCCGGATAACGGCTCTTAACGCCAGGTTGTCGCGCAGCCTGCCGGCGGCGAGAAGCGCGAAGGAAAGGACTGCGCGTCCGCCGTCTCCTTCGGGAGGCGCTACGCGCGCCGAATTCTGCCGTATGGTGGAGAAGGCCAAGAAATATATCAGGGATGGCGAGATAATCCAGGTTGTGTTGTCGCGCAGGATGCAGACGGCTCTTTGCCGTCCGCCGTTCGATGTTTACCGCAGGCTGCGCAGCATAAATCCTTCTCCGTATATGTTCTTCCTCGAATTGGGAGAGATAACAATGGTCGGGGCGTCCCCGGAGATACTGGTGCGCTGTGAGGACGGACTC
>DIEK01000065.1 GCA_002418595.1 Candidatus Omnitrophica bacterium UBA5776
TCAGTTTATTTTGGACAGCTGTGAATAAAGGTGTTGTTGTTAAAAACCCAATAGCCTTCGATATCATCAAAAAATTTGGATTTGACACGTGGGGAGGATAAAAGCAATCTGATCAGTTGATGGTCGATCTTCCACGCGGCATCTGCTACCGCAGCTTTAATAATTTCGCCTTCTTCATCAACAAAACGGGGATCTTGCTTCAGAAGTGTTTCAAGTTCATTGTGAAACTCTTTGCCCATGCCTATCTCCCCCTGACTTGCGGTCAAGCGCCGTCACGTCCCCGTCACGGCGCTTCTCTCATTGTAATGGAACCCGGGCCGTCGGTCATCTCAATCGGAGCTTCCAAAAACAGAACTTCCTCTTTCGATCACCTCCGGCCCGCCTCCGCTCCCTTGCTTCCCGCCTCACCGTTTCCGTTCCTGGTTTTCCGTCCCCGCGCCGAGAAGAGCAGCCAGGTCGCTCCCGCCGGGCGTGTCGTATAACCGGCCCGTTATACAACACGAAAACCCCCGGCGCACCGCTTAACATAAGTAGACTTATGTTACCCTGTTGCTCTTCTCGGCGCGGGTCTTTCACGGCCTTGCGACGTTGTTTACTGTATGTTACCATTTCCCGGGCTTGAATTGCAAATAAGGGGGTAGAGGAATTGCTCAAAGCGGCCGTGAAGATGATCGAAGAAGGCTGGAAGTTCGTTCACGCCGTGGCAGACGATAACGGAGTATCGGCTGAAACGGATAGGGCAGGGGCTGGCTTTCAGATCGCCCTGGCGGATTTTGAAACAGCGCTTGAAAAAATACCCGGAGATTATCAAGGAATTTGATCCTGGCGGGCGTGCAAGAGCGGAAACTACTTTTGTTGTAAAAGATATTCGCCCGAACAAAGTAAAGGCTGTAGGTTGATTGAATCGACTTTTAGAGATGGCGTCGTCTATCTGCGAGAAGGCATAAAAAAGAGCGTGCCGACGGGGGCTCCCCGCACGCCTACCAATTACCGGTTTCAAAGTCCGAGCCCGGACTCCACCGGCCGGTCAATGATACCGTAGCACTACAGCAGCGCGGCGTCAATGCCAGTGGGGTGGACAGGAATCCCTTTCGCAGGCGATCAAGGGAATCTGGATGACTTAACCTGGATTCGATGATGGAGAAGAGTCCATTTAAACAATAAAAGAAGAGGCCGCCGGGAGGTAGCGGCCTCTTATCTATGTAAAACCCCTACAGGCTCAGCCTGGGGGGGAGATCCACCGGGCCGCCGTCCCAGAGCCATCCGCTCATGGACCGCGGCACTTCCAGGTGGAGAAAGAACCTGTGACGATATTCAAGGCAGCCGCCGTCCGCAGGAACGAATACCCTTGCGGCAGCGGCGTGGAACTTTTCAAAAGGAACCCCGGGCGGGCAGGCTATGTCGGCGGCGCAACCGATCAGGTGTCGGCTTCGGCTGACTCCCCCAACCTTCTTGTTGTGTTTGGAGCACCTGTAGCCGCTCGTCACGACCAGAGGCGCCGCCAGTATTAACCTCAAGATGTCGAGAAGGAGCGCCAGGGAGGACGAGACCTTAACCCCGCCGCAGCAGGGACACCGGAACTCGTCCAGCCTGAAGCGCTCTACATCGACCTTCATTCCTTCTTCAGGAAACTCATCCTGTCCACCCGGTCTATGAGCATCCTTATCGACTCATTCAGTTCTCCCATCTTCCCCTCCATGCGTATCAGCAGGTATATCGCCACGGCTATGGAAAAGGAGGTCTGGACGAACTGGCCGAATGGCTCGGATTCCACGGGGCTGCACCTACGAGAAGTCGAACTCGGTGACGGTGCGCTGGTAGATGTCGGCCCCGGCTATCGCCATGGGCGCGGTAGCGAAAGCCCCGCTGTTGATGATGGCGTTCATGCAGGTCTGCACCTGGGCCGCGGTCAGGTCGGCCTTGGGATACCTGACGGTCAGGGACCACTCGTCATCAACTGCGGTGGTGAAGTGAAGCCTGAGATAGTTAATAGTATCCATCTGTCGTCACCTCCGCTATATGACGAGATCGGTCCGGGAGAACTGGTTCTCCACGATGGGATACTGGATCACGTTCCCGATGGCCTGGGCAACGGCCAGGAGGTCGTCGGCCAGTACGGAAGGATCGACCCCGTTATAAGAACAGGAGCGGAGAATTGGTCTTCCGTCCACGTTGGTGCCTATCTGTACCCTGGTTCTGAGAAGAGCGTTCACGGCAGTATATTCCGCCATTCACTTCGCCTCCATTGTATGGAAATAAGTTTGTAACTAACATATAGTATACTACTTAATTAAGAAATTGTCAATGTTGATTAAATATAATATGCTGTCTTCGTTGTTCTTCACTCCTGTGATGGAAGGGATTGATTCAAATGTTCAGGAAATCTTGCCTCTCGTTCATGCTTGCCACGGTTCTATTTTTATTTATTACAGGGCATGTAGGTGCAGCGGAAGAGATACCTGTTTGGCCAAAGGGAAGCGAATGCGTTTTTCGGAGCAACTCGGCCAGGGTTTCGGAGCAACTCGGCCA
>DIEK01000004.1 GCA_002418595.1 Candidatus Omnitrophica bacterium UBA5776
AGGCCTGAAATGAATGAAGTAAAATTGGTCATATACGGGAAATAGGGCGGTGTAAATCCGGAAAGCATGCGGGCGTCGTAAACGAAATTCCTGCCGTAACCGGAAATGTTGCTGTCCCCGCTGAATGTCCCAAAAGGACCGTAGAAATCGGTTATCGCCCCTCCCAGAAGGGTCGCCGTGCCGCGCGGACTGCCGCTGCTGTAATTATCCACTTCAAAAACCCCGTGGGGAGCCATAACTATGCCGTGGATAGAAATGTCGTCGGGCGCGCTCGTGCCGATGCGCACGTCCCCGCCCCAGGCGAGGATCCCGAGAACGTTGGTATAGTTTTCGGCGTTCAGCGTAGGGGACGTATCGTAGCGTTCGTAAGTAACGTTGTCTGTTATCACGATGTCCTGTTCGCTCGATACCGTAACCTTATTGTCCTTTTGAACCGTCCCCGAAAAAGCGGTTATGCTGCCTTTGTTGTATATCAGGATACCTTCGTTATCCGCCCCGTCCGGGACGCCGGCGTATGTCTCTGTGCTCGCCCCGGTCTTGACCGTCGTGCTGGAAGCGGCCAGATCTACCGTTATCTCCTTGACCGTGCTCCCCTGGGTCACCGTGTAAACCGCGTTGCCGTTTAAATCCACGCGCATCGAAACGGAAGCCGAGCCGCGGATATATATGCCGCCGGTAAGAGCGCTCCCGTTGTTAGGTATGTATATCCCGTTGTTCCCGGGTTCCGGCATAGTCCCAAGGGCCTGGTTTTTAAGTTCCGACTGCGATATGGAGGATTCAAGGTTTATCTGGTCCTGGCCGCGCGAGAATCCGCTGGAGAAACTCGGCACGTCGTAAGGCGGATTGGAAGACGCGTCCAGCAGTACCGGCCAGCCGTTATTGTAATAGCGCGCCTTTGTCTGGCTTTGCGTGATCTCCTGGCTAAAGGAAGCCCCGGGACTCTGGGCAAAGCTGAAGCGTTCATTGCTGTGCACAGGCCCGTTGAACCTGGTATTGGAGGTAAACCACACCGTGGTGCCTGAAGGCGTCATATGGTGAGCCGTGAACAAAGCGAACTTCGCGAAGGTATCGCGCTGAACGCTAAGAGTAAACTCTCCGCCTTTCATTACCAGCCTTTTTGCGATGACCGGGTTGGCGGCGGAAACGTATCCGCGGGAAGAGATATCGTAAGTGTAATAAAAAACGTACTTCTCCCCGCTGGTTGTATCCTCTTCCGGCGGACGGAAAGAGCGAACGGTTATAACGGCTTCGTAGCCTCCCGGAACACCGCTGTCCAACGCCAGGGGCGTTACGGTTAAAGTCGCTTTGTCTCCGGAAACCGTGAATTTCGTTCCCGAACTGGGATAGGCGAAATCCCTGAAGAACCCCAGGGCGTCGCCCGTGGCTACGTAAGCGTGCAAGGCCGAAGAAGACCTGATCTGCGAAACCTGCTGTTGCAAGTCGGTCCTTATGCGCTCCCGCATTTCGGAGACGCCGTGGTTTAATCCTGCTTCCGCCAGATAAGCCGCCTGCGAAACATAGCGCGATATCTCGCCGGAAGATTTCTCGTTCACAATGCTGGAATAATACACGGCAGTGGCCACAAGGATCGCCGCGATTATAACCAAAGTAACGGCCAGCACTATCCCTTTTTTACCTTTGCCCGGCAGATCAGAAAGCATTCTCATCGCGCGTCTCCTTATATTTTCAGGGACTGCAGTCCATGCTCCATCCGTCAAAACTCTCCGGCCTCCGGCTCCTCTACCACTACTTCGGAGGATAACGACTGCTCGTAATTCCTGACCGCTATCTGTGTGGAAATAGAGAACTCTTCCCCGCTGTCCGCCGCGGTCAGAGCGACCTTGACCGAGGGGCAATTCTGAGCGACTGTGCCGCAGGTATGCGAAGAACAGCCGCTGCATCCGCCGCCGAAATTGATGCTTTCCACCGAATCGGAAACGACGGCGGCGGCTTCGACACCGCGCTTGACCAGTAAACGACCGGGATGTTCCTGGTCCAGTTTATAGGTGACTTTGATCAAAGAGGCTATCTCCCCGTTTTCCATCTGCGGCACGTAAAAGTCTATCCGGCTTCCGGACTCGCTCACCGATATCCCATATGTGCTTCCGCCCAGCGACCACTCCGGACTGGAACCGCGCAGCGTCCTCGCCAGGTTATCCACAATCTTGCGCGCTTCCTGGCGGCAGACCAGCTTGTTCCTTCCGGTTCGCCAACTGCGGTTGGAACCCAGCAGGCCGGCGAAAGCCACGGCCAGGACCGCGCAGATTATCGCGGCCGCGACTATCAGCTCCGTTAAACCGTATCCCTTTCCGCTCTTCATAAGCTCGAAATAAAAGAGACCGCCTCGACCGGCGAATCAAGCCTGCCGTTATGAGGAGAAACATCCTCGCCCGAATCAAGCCTGCCGTTAAGATTCTTGTCTTCTCCTATGACGATCTGCCCCTTGTGCCTGAAGCAGACTATCAGACGCACGCGCCTGAGAGTTTCCTTCGGGTTGATTCTCAAGGAGTAATCGCCTACTTCAATCCGCCCGACCGCGTCTTGCGCCGGCAGACCTTCGATGCTGAAGGTAGTGCCGTCCAATGAGGGGATATCGGAGAAATTCATCAAACGAAGCTTCTCCATCTCCGTCTGGAGAGAATTATTGGCCATCAAATATTTTTCTGAGATATCGGACAAGGCGAACAAGGAAACATACATAGCCAGCATGCCGGCGAAGGCAAAGACAAGCACCGCCGAAGCGACAAGAACTTCTATAAGACTGAAACCGCCCTCAGAACAGGACCGGGTCATCGGCACCTGCGGAGCCTCCCTTCCTGGCGCGAACCAGACCGGATTCATCCATGAAGAAAAACCTTCCCTGCAGCAACCCGAAAGCATTAGGATTGGCGTTCACGGTAAAATGATCCGAAGCCACCAGTCTATAAACGAAAGAATAGCCCTGTTTTGTTCCGCCGGCCAGCTCGGGATCTATATAGGGAGGATCAACTTTGGGCTGGGTCATATCGGCGAGGGACTCGGGATAGTTTTTCATGTTGAGCAGGTACAACTGGCAGGCGTTATTCAACGCCCTTAGATTGCCGAGAGCGGAAGTCTCCATGCCTATTACGCGGGAACGCAGGATATTGGGGACGGCAAACGAAATCAAAACTATAACGATACTCGTGACCACCATTATTTCCATAAGAGTAAACCCTCTGCGTCTATTCATTTTTATCGCAATCCTCCGAAACAAAAAGGTTGCCCGTGGCCACGGCGAAATTCTTGGACCCGGTTATGCCGCATCTAATGGGAATTGCGGAACAGTTATAACCCGTTCTATCGAGCCTGGAACAAAAATAATTAAACCCGCTCTGCGGCGACTCCAGAAGATAATTCCGGTCTATATACGGAGGTGTCCCTTGGGTGAGCAGCGAGAAATCGTCGGGATACTGCCCTTCGTGTTCCTTGCCGTAATTCTCCAGGCCGGTGGCGATGGTTTTAAGAGTGGCCGCCGCCGCCGCGTTGTTGCGGGTAACTACCACACCTATTATCTTCTCTCCCAGAACGCTCAACAACAAACTAAGCAATCCTACGGATGTGACCAGTACCAGGAAACTCTTTCCCTTTTGGGCTACTCTTGGCATATACCTTTCCCCGCGCATGTGTAAACGATGATTACAAAAATTTTAGCATAAAATATCCATTCCGCAAGATAAAAAAGAAGCGGCGCCCCTGACCGGGGCGCCGCTTGCGACAAACGGCACTTCGCGAATAACGTTACGAACAGGCTCCGTCAGCCAGGACTCCGCCCTGGGAAACGTGGAACGTCTTGGTGCCGGACGCCGCGGAACTCGGAGCGGCCTGCACGCAATAGGCGGTGGTTGTCAGAGTACTGTAGGTATAGGTATATCCCTGGACCGTCGCCCCGCTGTATGCCCTATTCAGATACGGCGGCGTGGGGCTGGTAAGCGTTCCTTCGGCTTCGGGATAAGCACCGTTATTGGCGGCGGCGTAAGTTTCCAGCGCCGTTGAGATTGTCCTTAACGTTGCTTGAGCCGCCGATTCATTGGCGGTTATTCGCGCGCGGAGAAGATTAGGGATGGCGATCGCCGCGAGCAACGCTATGATCGCTACTACTATCATGATTTCGACAAGAGTAAAACCTCTCTTCTTCATTTAAAAAGCCTCCTCTCAACGATTACGGTTTTCCGGCGGCAGACAGTAATTTTAGAACTATGAATGTCCCTGCCGTCGTCGTTCTCCCCGGAGATCCTTCGGCCGGGGAAGAACGTTACCATCGAAACTGGCCACCACCTCCTTTCATACTTCCCGGAAATGAACCGGTATTTCAATTTCGGCTGTTCTCCGGTCCCGGAAAGCGCTTTAAACAAACCTTCGCACGAGCGAACACTTTCACACTG
>DIEK01000099.1 GCA_002418595.1 Candidatus Omnitrophica bacterium UBA5776
TCGGTGCCGCGGCCGGCCATGTTGGTGGCTATGGTCACCGCCTTATACCTTCCGGCCTGCGCCACGATCTGCGCTTCCATCTCGTGGTATTTGGCGTTCAGCACCTGGTGTTCTATGCCTCTTTTCTTCAGCATGCCCGACAGCAATTCCGATTTCTCTATGGAAACCGTGCCGACCAGCACCGGTCTGCCGGAAGAATACATCCGGGTTATCTCTTCGACCACGGCGTTGAATTTCTCCGCCTCGGTCTTATATATACGGTCCGGATAATTTATGCGGATCAACGGCCTGTTGGTGGGAACCGCCACCACGTCCAGTTTATAGATCGCTTTGAATTCGTTGGCCTCGGTATAAGCGGTACCGGTCATGCCGGAGAGCTTCTCGTACATGCGGAAAAAATTCTGGAAGGTGATCGTGGCCAGGGTTTGATTCTCCCTCTCTATCTTCATCCTTTCCTTGGCCTCCACCGCCTGGTGCAGTCCGTCCGACCAGCGCCTTCCGGGCATCAGCCTGCCGGTGAACTCGTCTACGATAATCACCTGCCCGTCTTTGACCACGTAATCCACGTCCCTTTTATACAGGTTGTGGGCCCTCAACGCCTGGATGACATGATGCCTCCATTCCATGGTCTCCATATCGTGCAGGCTGGAGATGTTCAGCAATGAGCAGACCTTCGCCTCTCCCTGTTCGGTCAGATAGGCATTCCGCGCCTTTTCATCCACGACATAATCGTAGCCTTTGGAGAGGTCCACTCCTTTGTATTTGGCCTCGATCTGCTCCTTTTCCATGATCAATTTCCCTTCCAGCCGGGGGATGATCCTGTCTATGGTGTAATACTTGTCCGTGGACTCCTCTGCGGGCCCGGAAATTATCAGGGGGGTGCGGGCCTCGTCCACAAGTATGGAGTCCACCTCGTCTACGATGGCGTAATAGAACGGCCTCTGCACAAGTTCGGAGGAGCTGTATTTCATGTTGTCGCGCAGGTAATCGAACCCGAACTCGTTATTCGTGCCGTAAGTGATGTCGCAGGCGTAGGCTGATTTGCGGGCTTCGTCGGACATATCGTGCTGTATGACGCCCACGCTCAATCCGAGAAACTCGAAAACCGGCCCCATCCATTCCCTGTCGCGCCTGGCCAGGTAATCATTGACCGTCACGATGTGCACCCCGCGGCCCAAGAGGGCGTTCAGATAAGCGGGAAGAGTCGCTACCAGGGTTTTGCCTTCTCCTGTGGACATCTCGGCGATCTTCCCCTGGTGCAGGATCAATCCGCCGATTATCTGCGAGTCGAAATGCCTGAGCCCGATGGTGCGCCTGGATGCTTCCCGGACCACCGCGAAGGCCTCTGCGAGGATCCCGTCGAAAACGCGGTTACGCGCCAGCTTCAGCTTTTCTTTCAACCTCTCTTTTTCCTCGGCAATGGCGGCCTTCTCCACCGCCAGAGCGATCTCCGCGAGCTGTTCCGCGCACGCCTTTTCCTTTTCCCGCAGGTATTCCCCGAACTGCCCGCTTTTAGCGCGCAGTTCCGCGTCGGAGAGGCGGCCGATCTCCTCTTCCCGGGCGTTTGTNNCTTCCCGGGCGTTCACGGCGGCAGCAACGCCGGCCAGCGAAACCACCGCGTCCAGCGAAGGCATCGGCATATCCGGATGCAGCGTTATATTGATCCCCTTGTATTTGCGGTCGAGCGCCTTCTGTTTGCCAGTGAGCACCGCTTTCTTGAAAAAACCGAACATCACGCTTATCCTTCCGCTTTTTTTCTTAGATAGGCCTCGATGAAACCGTCGAGGGCCCCGTCCATCACTCCGCCGGCGTCTCCGGTTTCCAGCCCGGTGCGATGGTCTTTAACCATGGTGTAAGGGTGCATGACATAAGAACGGATCTGGCTGCCCCACTCTATTTTCTTTTTCGAGGAGTCGCATTGCCTGCTCAATTCCTCCTCTTTTCTACGTTGCTCTATCTCGTAAAGCCTGGACTTCAGCATCTTCATCGCCGTCTGCTTATTCTGGAACTGGGACCTTTCATTCTGGCACTGCACGACGGTCCCGCTGGGAAGGTGCGTGATGCGCACCGCNNGTGGTATTGACGCTCTGCCCGCCGGGGCCCGAAGAACGAAAAACGTCTATGCGCAGGTCTTTCTCTTCTATCTTGAAATCGACGTCGTCCTCTATTTCCGGGACGACGTCCACGGAGGCAAAAGAAGTGTGTCTGCGTTTATTGGCGTCAAAAGGAGAGATGCGCACCAGACGGTGGACGCCGCGCTCGGACCTCAAATAGCCGTAGGCGTATTCTCCGCCCACATACAACGTAGCGTTCTTAACACCGGCCTCTTCCCCGTAAAGGATATCCACCATTCTGGTTTCATATCCTTTATCTTCGGCCCAGCGCGCGTACATCCTGAGCAGCATCTGCGCCCAGTCGCATGATTCAGTCCCGCCGGCCCCGGCGTTGACGCTCAAGAAAACGCTGTTGGCGTCGAACCTTCCGCTTAAAAGAGTCTTCAGCTCCAGTCTCTCCACGCTGCGGGACAACGTTTCCACCCCGAAGCTTATCTCGGCTGCCAAATCACCGTCATCTTCCTTAAGCAGTTCTGCCAGTTCCCGCAATTCTCTGTGTCTGGATACCGTTTCCTGCCAGGGACCGACGACCGCCTTCAGAGACTTCAGGCGTTTCACCACGGAATTGGCCTTTTCCTGGTTGTCCCAAAAGCCCGGCTCCGTCATCTCCGAGGAAACCCGTTCAACCTGTTTCAGTTTTTCTTCTATGTCAAAGATAACCTCTAAGCTGTTCGAGCTTTGCGTGAATACGCTCCAGACTGGTCTTTATATTGTCTATCATCTCTTCCTCTCTTTGTAAAACGGCGTTGCCGGCCGCTTCTCAGCCCCGGCAGATGCCTCTCAGGGCGAGCATGAATTCGTCTTTGTTATCACAGAACATCAGGGCGGTCTCTTCCGTTATCTTTCCTTCTCTGACGAGTTTTACCAGCGCCTGGCTGAAAGACTGCATACCGTATACGGCGCCGTCGTCGACGAACTGGGGGATTTCCCAGGTCTTTCCTTCCCTGAGCAGACGGCTGATGGTGGGAGTCTGCAGCATGGTTTCGTAAGCGGGGAGCCGTCCCTTCCCCTCTTTGGAAGGGAGAAGCCGCAGGGAAATTACCCCTTTAAGCAGATAGGACAGTTGAGTCCTTACCTCGGCATGCTGATGCGGAGGGAAAAAATTAACGATGCGTTCCAGCGTTTGCGGGGCGTTAACGGTATGCAAAGTACTAAATACCAGCACGCCGGTCTCGGCGGCGGTGAGCGCGGCGGACATAGTCTCGTAATCCCTGATGTTGCCGATGAAAATCACGTCCGGGCTCTGCAGTGTGAACGCGCGCAGCGCTACCGCATATGAAGACACGTCTATCCCCAGCTCCCTCTGATTTATGATGGAACGCTTGTCCTTGAAGGTGAACTCGATCGGTTCTTCCACAGTCAGGATGTGCTTGTTGGCGTTATTGTTCACGTACTCGATCATACTGGCTATCGTGGTGGATTTGCCGCTGCCCACGCTGCCCGTCAGAAGGATCAACCCTCTTTTCTCCATGGAGAGCCTGGAGAGGATATCGGAAGGCAGATGTAATTCCTCGAAAGTCTGTATGGCGGACCGGATGCTCCTGACCACCAGCGCCGGCCAATTTCTCTGCATGAAGATGCTGATACGGAAACGGTTATCCAGTTCCGGGACATACACTCCGAAGTCCACGTCCAGCGTACGCTGAAAGAAGTCCTTTAACTCGTTTGAGGTCAATTCCTTGACCGCTTCGTTTACCTCGTCAAGGGTGATCACCCTTTCGTCAATGGAGACGACCTCGCCGTCTATGCGCAGGCGCACGTTTGACCCGGCGCGGAAGAACATGTCCGAAGCGTTCCTGTCCAGCATCATCTTGAGATAATTCTTGATATTGGTCATAATGGCACCTCCGCTGTCGCCTATGGGGAGATCATCTTCCCGCCGCCACTTATCCGAAAAAAACCTTAAGTTCTGATTATATCATATCTTGGCCGTTTTTCGCTCAAATTCTATCAAAAACTTCTTCATCTCCCTGCCGTAAACATATTCCCCGGCATCTCCTCCGCTTTTCACCACACGGTGGCAAGGGATGAGCATCGGCCAAGGGTTATTTTTCAGGGCGGTCCCCACGGCACGGCAGGCCAGCTCATTCCCCATCTTAGCCGCCACCCATTTATAAGTGCGCACTTGACCGTAGGGAATGGAAGCGACGGTAAGATACACTTCAAGCGCGAATGGACTCAGACCGGTTCTCTTTTTTTTCATTTTCCCAGCATTTTTTTATTGCGCAGAAGGCGATGATAAGAAACCGCAAATCTGTGCGCTTCGTCGCGGATCCTGCGCAGCAGGTTAAGACCGGCGCTTTCCCCGGAAAAGACCATTTCCCTTCCGTCGGCGAAACATACCTTCTCCATACTCCTTGCGGAACGTCCTCTGCGGGCGGCGCCCCGTTCCGGTTTCGCTATACCTATCAGCGGAATACCGAAAACCCCGGCCTCGGACAGTCCGGAAAGAGCGGAGGAAACCTGGCCTCTGCCTCCATCTATGATGATCAAGTCGGGCAGCGGCAGATTCTCCCTGAGCAGCCGGGAATAACGGCGAAAAACGACTTCCTTCATCATGGCGAAATCGTTCATCCCCTGTTCCTGTTTTATGCGGAAACGGCGGTAATTATGCTTATCCGGACCGCCGCCGCTGAAAGAAACAAGAGAACCGCACGATTCCCTCCCCTGGATGCAGGAGATATCGAAAGCCTCTATGCGTTCCGGGACGCTCTTCAGCCGCAGCCTGCGCTTCAGATCATCCAATTCCCTGCGGCTGCCTCCAGCCCTCATCGCGGACAAAGCGGAGATCTGATCCCGTAATCCGGCCGCCGCCTCAAAATCCTTTTCTCCGGCTGCCTGTTCCATTCTGGCCGACAGGTCGGCGATGAGTATCTCATAATTTCCTTCCAGGAAGAGCTTGACGCGCCTGATGACGGCGGCGTAATCCTCCGGAGAGATGCGTCCCGCGCAGGGAACTGGACAAAGTCCGAGCCTGGAATAAAGACAAGGCTTTTTCGGCAGTTTCGCGCAGGAACGAAACCCGAAAAGCCTGCGCACGATCTTCAAAGCGGACCTGGCGGAAGCCGCGTCGGTATAAGGTCCGTAATACCCCGCCCCGGCTTCCGGTTTCCCCCGCTTGCGCACCAGCATTACGACAGGAAAATCGCCGCCGCCGATACTTATGAACGGGAATGTTTTGTCGTCTTTCCTGGATACGTTATAATGCGGCTGTTTTTCTTTTATAATTGAGGCTTCAAGCAGATCCGCTTCCCGTTCGCTGCCGGTGGTGACGAAATCTATCCGCTCTGTTTTTTCCACCAAAGCGGCTGTCCTGGCCGGATGCGGACCGGAAAAGTAGGAAGAAACCCTTTTTCTTAAGGACTTCGCTTTCCCGACGTAAAGAAGCGCACCGACCGCGTTTTTAAAAAAATACACCCCGGGACCGTCCGGCAGTGCCGCGGCCCTTTTTCTTAAAATCAAAGTTTTTTCTTCATCCATCCCAGCAACTCTCCCGGCTCCGGACACCTTAACATCTTGCATATTGCGAGATATACGGCGCAGCAGCAGACAAAGTACACGGCCAGCAATGCCGCGTGAAAAAAGAAACCATCGCCCCGGCAGTGGCCGGGCAGTCTCGACGAAATAAAAAAACAGGCGTATCCGGCGGCCGCGCCGGCGGCGAGCAGCTTCGTCAAAGAAACCGCTATCACCCTAAGATCAAGCCCCCCTGTTTTTTTGTCGAGTATCCGGATAAGCATAAGGAAAGAAACGATTCCCGACACGGAACTTGCCAGGGCCAGCCCTTTTATTTTTAAAGGAAACATCAATAAAGCATTAAGTATGACGTTGATCGCCAGCGCCGCCGCTGATACCTTCACAGGGGAGGCTGTATCATGCATGGCGAAAAAGCAGGAATTCAGCACTTTACTGCCGGCATAAGCGCATAGTCCTATGCTGTAACAGGAGAGCGCATCCGCCGTGGCGGACGAAGCGTAGGCGTCGAACCTGCCTCCGCTAAAAATCCCTTCTATGAGCCGGCCGGAAAGAGCAATAAAAAATGCCGACGCCGGTACCATCAGAAAGAACACCTGGCGCAGGCTGGTCACAAGAGTGGTCTTGAGATCGCCGGTCCCGTCATCGCCTGCGGCCTGTGCGGACATCAGCGGCAGGGACGCCTGCGCCACGGCGTTGCCGAATATCCCCACAGGAAATTGCACCAGTCTGTAGGCGAAATAAAGCACGGCTACTCCGCCCTCTCCCACGGCGAAAGCCAGCGAGCCGAAAACCGAATCGACGAAATTATTGAGCTGATAAATACACGTGCCGAATAATCGCGGCACGAGAAGACGGACGACCTCGGCCGCGCCCGGATGGCTGAATTTAGTCAAGAACCCCTTTACGCGGAATCCGCGGGCGTAGAGAGCCGGGATCTGCGCCGCCAACTGCAGAACCCCGCCTATCAGGATGCCGGAGGCCAGGCCGGTTATCCCTTCCCCGAAAAAAAGGGCGCAAAGAATAATTGAAATATTCAACAGGCACGGCGCAAATGCCGGAGCCTTGAAATGACCTAAGGAATTCAGCATGGCCATGGTATATGCCGCCAGGCTTATCAGCAGTAAATAAGGAAAAACCAGCCTGTTAAGCAGCACTGTCGTCTGGAATTTGACTGGGTCTGCGGTGAATCCCGGAGCGAAAACCCTGATTATAAAGGGAGAAAAGACCACGCCGGCCAGGACTATCGCCGCAAGCACGACCAGAAGGACGTTAAGCAGGACATTGGCCAGTTCCCAGAACTCGGCCTTGTCTCGCCTGAGGGCGTAGCGGCTGAACACCGGCACAAAAGCCGAATTCACCGCGCCTTCTCCGACTATATCACGAAAGAGATTCGGGATGCGGAAGGCCACGACGAAAGCCTGGGCGTAAACGTATACGCCGAACATGCGGGCTATGACTATGTCCCGGCAGAAACCGAGGATGCGGGAACACAGGGTCGCCGCACCGATCAATCCGGCGGAACGCATCATCCCCCTGCATTGGTTATGTAACTCTCTTGTCACGGGCATTCCTTGACAGGTGATAATAAAATATTGATTAATTACCGGCGCCGTTGTATAATTGGACTTCGGGTCAATCCGTCGTCTAACCGTCTGATGACCAGACTTTTATGTATATAATAAATTCACAAGGAGAAAGTTATGCCAAGAAGACGCAGCTCCATATTAATGAACAAATTAAGCAAGAAAAGACACCTGCGTAATTTCAAGATCAAGAAAGAACTCAAGAAAAAGATCAAGGAATTACAGATGCTTGTAGCGTCCAAGAACACCCAGGAAGCGCAAAAAGCCCTTAAAGAAGTTTTTTCTAAACTGGACAAGGCCGCCAAGAAAAAGATTATTCATCCTGCCACGGCCGACCGCCGCAAATCGCGTCTAAACAAAAAAGTAATGAAGACGGCCTGAAGCTCGTTTCTATAGTTGACACCTGTAAGCCGCCGGTGAATTCTTGCCGGCGGTTTCTTTATCCGGATCCGACGGCGAGGGATTGCCGGGCGAGAACCGCAATAAGACGCTCCAGGGCAAAAAGCGGTTTCAGACGGCCGGTTTTTATCTGCAGATCGCAGCGTAATATCTCCTTGAAAGCCGCCGCCGAACGTCCTTTTTCCCATTTAGCGCAGGAATAACGCAGGCCTCCGAGAATGCGTTCCGGTTTCTCCCCGGATTCCATAAGGCTGTGCAAGCCCCGGAGCGCGTCTGCCGCCCGCCCGGAGCGTAACTGCCCGGCAAGAACAAAGACGTCCGCATGCGGAGTTTCCCCGAAGCGGATAAGGCGTCCGGCCCTGCATAAAGATGACTGAAAGGGATCTTTGGGATCGAGCCGTTCGAAATCCACCACAAGCAATATAGATTTGTTTGCGGCCGGGGCGTAAGCCGAGATGAATTTCTTCGCGGCAGACGACAATGCGCCGGCGTTCTTCAGGACTATCATCCGCCGGGAAGCGCTCACCGGAATACTCAAAATCCTTTCCTGCAAAGAACGCAGGTCCATATCGTTGCCGTAAAAAACGTCGAGGTTGAATTCCCGGGTATCGGAAGGCAGGAATGTTTCTTTAAGCTGGTTCAAACGAAGGGTTTTTGCCGCGGAATCTTCGCCGGCAAAAACATAGACAAGGATATCTCCGGCTACCATTGTTCAACAGTGCGCTCCACTATTCTGCGGGCGAGATCGAGCAGCGCGTCGTTAACGGCGGCGTCCTCCGACTTGGCGGCAGCTCCCCTGACGAAATAAGTGGTGTCACCGGTGAAATTCCTTTCTTCCCAGAGCGGTTTGTCTGCGCCGGGTTCCCAGAGGCTTATGTTCACCAACAGGTTCATCCGGTATTCGTCCACTTCGTTATCTGTGTTGTAACGCAGGGGATCCCTGCGGAATTCCACCAATTCGCCTTTCAGTATCAGATCCGCATTCTCTATGCCGACCGGCTTAAGATTGCCGTCCATAAGGAAACGGCGCGTAAGCGTACGGGTAATATCGCTCTCCAGCATCGGACGGTAGACTTTATAACCCTCCCTGGAATCGGACTCGCCGGTAATATCGACCTTATTGACGAAAGGAGCGATGTAAACCGTCTTGTAACTGCCGGTTATCATTGAGCGGGTGGTGTAGCCGCAGGAGGAAAGCAGGAAACCCGCCGCAGCCGAAATAACGGCCGGTATGAACAAAAACCGTAGACGCTTCATTTCTTCTTCCTCTCGAGGATCTGCAGTCTTTCCAGCGATTTCGCGGCCCACATGGTGCCCGGATAATTCTTTACCACGTCTTCATAATATATCCTGGCCGACTGATAAATCCTTTGTTTTTCGTAAAACCTGCCGGAATTGAAGGCGCTGCATGCTTCCTTGTCCTTCAACGCGTCTATGTTCTTCTGCGCCTCTGGCGAAAGAACGGCGTCCGGATGGGCGTTGACGAAAGACATAAACCTTTCCTTTGCCTCCTTTGTCGCGCCCTGGTCGTAATCCGGCCCCTGGGAGACGGCGGCGCGGCAAGCGGCTATCTGAAACTGGGCCGCAGGCACCCATTCGCTGTCCGGATAAGTCTTGATCAGCTTGAAAAAGGCTTCTTCCGCCTCATAGTAACGCGAAAGTCCCTTGAGCACAAGGCCGAGTTTGTACTGGGCCTTGTCCGCCAGCGGTCCGTAATTGGAATTCTCCACCACCTTGGAGAATATCTCCACCCCCGGATTCTCCGGGGCGAATACCGCCGACACGCCTTTTCTCTTGCCGGAAACAAACTCTTCTCCTATACCGTACTGTCTTTCGATAGCCTCCTGGATTTTATCGGAGAAAGGATACTTATCGATCAACAACTGGTAAGCCTTAAACGCCTCGTAAGGCTTGCCGGCGGCTTCGTTTATTCTCCCAAGATAATACTGGCTGACAGCCGCTTCCGCCGACTTAGGGTAAGCCTTGATCAATTTTCGGAATTCTTTCCCGGCTTCGTCGTAATGTTTGCCTTCGAACAGAAAAATCGCCGCTTCAGCCTGTTCTCTCGGGGTGGGTTTCACGGCAGTCTTGGGATTGACCCATTTACCGCTTTTAGGAGTCCATATCCAATAGGCGAACGCGGACTGATCCGTCAGCAGGATGAGAGAGAAGATAACAAGAAATACCTTGGTAAACATAGTGTTTACGGTAGCACAACCGCTATCTTTTGTCAACTGTGTCTTGACAGGAAAAATGGGAATGATACCATAGATCCTTA
>DIEK01000114.1 GCA_002418595.1 Candidatus Omnitrophica bacterium UBA5776
AAGGTTTGGATAACGCGGGGAAACAACATAAATTTTCCGTCTTGATCTGTTTCGAAGACGCCTTCCCCGGGCTCAGCCGTCGTTTTGTGCGGGCAGGCGCCGGGCTGCTGGTCAATATGACTAATGATGCCTGGTTCGGCAGGAGCGGAGCGTCCTCCCAGCACCTGCAGTCTTCAGTGTTCAGGGCGGTGGAGAACCGCGTCTGGGTCGCCAGGGCGGCCAATACCGGGATTACCGCCGTGATCGACAGTAAGGGAAAAATAAGAGACATTGTAAAGAACAAACGGGGAGATCCCCTTTTTACCGAAGGATATCTGTCCGTTCCGGTAGGCGGGGCCGGACAGGGAGGATCTTTCTACACCGCCAACGGTGATCTGCTGGTGTATTTTTGTTTCATGTTTGTTTTTGCCGGAGGTCTCTGGACGGGTTTTCTGCATGCGCTTACACGCCGCCGGTTGAAATAAAAACGCACGGCGTCTATTCTTAAATTTGAACAACGATAGAAAATGGAATGTTGGCGCAATCGAGATGTTCCTTTTTTGTCTATTTTCACTTCTCGATTGTTTCGCGCGTTATTAGTATAAAGAAGGCGATTAGAGCAACAGCGCGGTATGGGGGGATATGAGTTATAGAACAGGGCGATACTTATTTCCCGCAGCATTATTCCTGTTCTGTTTCTTTTCCGCCCGCCCGGCAGCTGCGGAGGAAGCCGTCAGCGGGGTCTTTATGAAGCTTCCGGCGTTTTCCGCTTCGGACAGAGTGCTTATCCTCGCCCCTCATCCAGACGATGAGGCTATCGCGTGCGCGGGAGTTATAAAGGAAGCTTTACGCCGCGGGGCGTTTCTAAAAGTGGCTTACCTGATAAACGGAGACCACAACCAGCTGGCGTTCCTTGTTTACAAGAAAAGGCCGGTGCTGCGCACCGGAGAGTTCATCCAGATGGGAGAAGTGCGCAGGCGCGAGGCTGTAAAGGCCATGGGATCGCTGGGCGTCCCGGAAAAAGATCTCGTGTTTCTCGGCTATCCTGATTTCGGCACTTTTTCGATATTCTGCAAATACTGGAAAAGCAGAAAACCTTATAAGAGCATCCTTACAAGGATATCGGCGGTCCCCTACAAAGATAACTTCAGTTATGCTTCCGTCTATAACGGGGAGAATATCCTCTCCGATCTGAAAGAAATACTGCTGGATTACAGGCCGACGAAGATTTTCGTTTCCCATCCGGGAGACGTAAACGTGGATCACAAGGCGTATTACTTGTTTCTTTGTATCGCGCTTGCCGATCTGGAAGATGAGATCGGCAGGCCGCAGGTGTTTCCTTATCTGGTGCATTGCCCGGGCTGGCCTCTGCCGAGACATTATCACCCGGATCTCCCGCTTCTGCCTCCCGGGCAGTTTTCCGGCCTCGCGCTGGATTGGAAGGTTCATCGGCTTAGCGAGGCCGATCTATCGAGCAAACGCGACGCCATACTCTGTTACAGAAGCCAGACCAGGTCCAGCGCTTTTTATCTTTTATCCTTTGCCCGCGGAAACGAGCTTTTTGGCGATTATCCGGAGATAACGCTGGGCAGCGCCGGTAAAGGGAGGATTTTTCCGTTTTCCAGGGAGATCCCGGACGAGGAATACGAACCCTCCTGCCTGAACGAGGCCTGGGAGGCAAGTTATTCCGTCTCCGGCAGGGTTTTTTATATAACCGTCGGCAAGAACAAGGAACTGGAGAAGAGGTTCGTGTTCACCGCTTACATTTTCGGCTATAAGAAGGGAGTTGAGTTCGCCGCTATGCCGAAGATCATGTTCATCAGCCGCTACAACGTCTTCAAGATGTTCGATAAAAGGAGGCCCGTTTCTTCCGGCGGCGTTTCCGTGCAATTGAGCAAGGAGCAGGTAACCGTGGGGATACCCCTGCATCTTCTGGGCGACCCTGACCTGATGCTGGTCTCCATCAGGACTTACGACAGAATGCAGCCGCGGGGGGCGGCGGGGTTCCGTCGGATCAGGGGAAATAAAAAAGGGGGGAGCGATGCTGGAATTCAGGAGCGTTAAAGTCGTCAAACCGGACGACGTCAATGTCATCCTCGGTCAGAGCCATTTCATAAAAACCGTGGAGGATCTTTATGAGGTCATGGCCGGTTCGGTCCCCGGCATAAAATTCGGCCTGGCTTTCGTGGAATCTTCCGGGGCATGCAGGATACGCGTCGAAGGCAACGACGCGGAGTTAAAGATGACGGCGGCGGAGAACGCAGCTTCCATAGGAGCGGGACACTTTTTCATAATCTGCATGCGCGGCGCTTTTCCTATCAACGTGTTGAACGCCGTCAAGGCAGTCCAGGAGGTCTGCTGTATATATTGCGCAACCGCAAATCCCGTGGAGGTCATAGTGGCCGAGACCGCGGCCGGATGCGGTATTATGGGAGTGATAGACGGCGCCAAGCCGAAAGGAGCGGAGTCGGCGGACGACATTGCCTGGAGGCGCGGACTGCTGCGAAAGATAGGCTATAAACTATAACCGCCCGCCCCGGTCCGGCTTTACTCTTGAATCGGCGGTTTTTTTTGCTATAATACGGCAGATACGGTGCCGTGACGGCGGCTGTGCCGGGTTTCGTTCGTAATCAAAGGCAGAAGATGCAATTTAAAAAAATATCCAAAGAGGCGCCGCGTTTCTTCGCCTGGGCGGCGCTTATGACGTGTTCTTTAATAATAAAAGTGCTGCCCAGCCGTTTTTTATACGGGTTCTCCGCCGTTCTCGGCCGCGTCTTTCATATTATTGCCCTGAAACACCGCAGGGTCGCAATGGACAGCCTGCGCATAGCATTCGGAAAAGAAAAAGATAACGGTGAGCTCAAGAAGATTTGCCGGGATTGTTTTATTTCCATAGCCAAATCCGGGGCCGAGATCCTCAAGCTGACTGTGGACCACGCGTATATGGCGGGGCGGGTGGAGATAGAAGGCAGAGAATACCTGGACAGGGCCCTTGCCGCCGGCAGAGGGGTGATATTGGTCAGCGCGCATTTCGGCAATTTCCCTCTTTTGATCTCAAAGCTGGACGTTGACGGTTACAGGATAGGGGTTATCATGCGCAGGATGAGGGATATCCGTATGGAAAGGTTCCTTATCCGCAAACGCAGCAAGTTCGGGATGAGAGTTATCTATAGCCAGCCCCGCCAGGCATGCGTCGGGGAGACCCTGCGCGCCTTGCGCAGCAATGAGATGGTGTTTATCCCGATGGACCAGAATTTCGGCACGGCCGGTGTGTTCGTCGATTTTTTCGGCAAAAAAGCCGCAACCGCCACCGGGCCGGTGGTGCTGGCGCAGCGCACCGGATCCGCCATCGTCCCCTGTTTTATAGTCCGGCAGCCGGATAATACGCACCGGATAATCTTCGAACCGCAGATGGCGCTGCCGGAAGGGCCGGATTGTATAGCCGAGAGCGTCCAGAATATCACGGCGGTCATAGAGGCTTATATTAGAAGATATCCTTCCGAATGGGGCTGGATGCATAAACGCTGGAAGGCGCGTCCGGCGGGAGAAACGGCGGGATAAGTCCGGTTCTTCGTCAGATAATGACAGAAAACGATTCTCCGTCCGTACGTCGGAGAAGAACAATCTACAGTGAAAGGGGGAGTTATGGCGGAAGATACAAAGAAAGACGTAAAGGGTTGCGGTTGCAAGAAGACGCTCGGCACGGCGTTTAAATTCATTCTCGGCCTGGTTTTCCTCGGCCTGGGAGCCTGGGCTGTGATCGGGTGGTTTGATAGCCTCAAGATAGTGTTTATGGGGTGCATAGGTTTGTTCCTCATTCTTGCCGGTATTATCACGCTTGCCATCGCGAGGGAATAATCGATTCAGGCATAAGCCGGGAGCCGCGTAACTGGTTCCCGGCTTATGCGCGGTGATTTTTCGCTATATCCGGCATAAGAAATATACGGCGCGGATGACGCCCGACAAGGCGGTGTTTTTAGTAACAATGTTTAGGGACGGGGAGATGACGGCATGGAAGCTATATTGAAAAGGGAGATTGTCGTAGATAAGTCATTATCGAGAATAATTCTTATTGTTTCTTTTGCGGCAGCCATTACCTTGGGGGCGCACGTGCGCGTCCCGCTGCCTTTTACTCCCGTTCCGCTGACCCTGCAGACTTTCTTTGTTCTTTTGTCGGCAGCGCTGCTGGGGGCGGAGATGGGGATGGCCGCGCAGGTTTTGTATCTATGCGCCGGAGCCGCCGGGTTGGGGGTTTTTACCGGCAGCGGCGCCGGTCTGTCTTATTTCCAGGGCGTCACCGGAGGATATTTAGTGGGTTTTATGGCGGCGCAGTTCGTTGTCCCTTTTCTTTCCCGTTCCATTGCGATCGACAAAAGCGTTCTCCGCGCGGCCG
>DIEK01000080.1:0-9584 GCA_002418595.1 Candidatus Omnitrophica bacterium UBA5776
AGGCTCTCACGGAAGACGGCATCGCCATATTCCAATTGGGGCCGTTCTTGGACTTCGACATCATCATCAAGGGAACGGTGGAAAAACTCTCCAAACTGTTCACTTATCTTAATCCGGTCAGGCTGCCGATGCCTTCCTACAGCTGCGGATGCGAATACTGCTTCCTGATGGCTTCCAAGAAGGTCGATCCGGCAAAACTTGCCCTTCCGGTGTTGAAGCGCAGGCTGCAGCAGCGTTTAGGCGCCAAAGCCGCGGACCTGAAGTATTATTCCCCGGAAATGCACCTGGCCAGCCTGGTCACGCCTAAGATCTGGCGTCTCAAGAAGAGATGAAATTCCGTTACAACGTAGCGGTTGCCGGAGACGGCCGTATAAGCCGCGCGGTCCTGCATTTTTTCAACAGGCAGAACAGGGATATCCGCGCTTTCCCCCTCGAGAAAGAGAAGGATTTGCGGAACGCCGATCTGATCACCGGCGCTTTGGCCGGGGAGATCGGTGAACGCTGTCTGAACCTGGCGTTGAAATACCGTAAAGACCTCGTCGACGTCTCGGATGTCGATCCCGAAATATACCAGGCCAGGGAAAAAGAGATCGGCAAAGGCGGGATAACGGTGATACCGGGGTGCGGTTTCTGTCCCGGAATAGTCAATTTTCTCCTCGGCAGGGAAACCTGTTCTTCCGTCCGAGTGCTCGAGATCCACGTGAAGGCCGGCTCTCTCTCCCCGCAGGATAATTATTTCCCTTTTTTATGGTGTTTCGAGGATTTGATACTCGAACACCGGCTCGTATCCACCCAGATCATCTCCGGCAGGAAGAAAAGATTCCCGGCATTCGCCGGTTACCGGAGGGAGAAATATTTCGGCATAGAGGCGGAAAGTTATTATTCTGCCAGCGGATTCGAGAATATCCTGGATAAGACAGGGGCGCGCAGCCTGACCTGCCGCGTGGTCAGGCCCTCGGGGTTCGCCGCCTTTTTCCGTTTCTCCGAGAGCTACGGATTGTTTTCGCCGGAACGCATGGCCGAAAGCAAGGCTTTTTTAGAGAATGTCAGGCGGGCAAATTATACTCTCGGGGAGGTGGAAGTCGTTTTCCCCGGCAAACGCATCGTCTGGTTCTTGAAAAGTTTTTCCGCTGCGAGGGAAAAGTGGAACTCGATGCAGAAAATAACGGCCAGCGTTCCGGCCGCAGTCGGCAGGCTTTTGCTGGATGGAAAGATTGAGCGCAAAGGGCTGGTTTTCCTGGAAGACCTTGCCGCCGACAAGACGATTTTCCAAGCGTTGATAGACGGGGTCAAAAAACAAGGCGTAACGATCGTCAGGCGGGAAAAGAGAAATGCTTAAGCATTCCTACGTCAGCGGTAAAGTCAAGGTGAACCGTTCCGGGATCGATCACCGCGGAGTTTTCGCGGTCAAGCCGATCAGGAAAGACGAGATAATCGCGGTCTGGGGAGGGTTTATTATTTCGCAATCCGAGTTCGTTAAGCTGGAAAAGACCTGTTTCAAAGAAATAGAAAATTACGCCACTCGGGTGGCCGACGGGTTCTTCCTGGTTTCCTGTAAAAAAGGGGGGCTGGAGGATGACGATTTTTTCAATCATAGTTGTTCCCCCAACGCCGGGATCAAAGGGCATTTGATTATAGCGGCGATGCGCGATATCTCGCCCGGCGAAGAAGTGACCTACGATTACTGCATGACCGACGCGGATTTCGATTATTCTTTCAAGTGCCGCTGCGGCTCTCCGCGCTGCCGCGGGCTGGTCACCACTAAAGACTGGATGAAACCGGCCCTGCAGAGGGAATATAAAGGATATTTTTCCTGGTACGTGCAGGAGAAGATAGAAGAGTTGAGGCGAAAAAGCTCCGCGTCCGGTAAAAAAATACCCTCTTGACAGAAAAAAAAGTTTGTGTTATAAAATGAAACCTGGAGCAAATGAGCGGTTTTTCCGCAGTGCGCCGGCGATATCTTTCCGAAGCAATTCCATTCAAGAATAAAAACAGGATTTTCTTATGGAAGGGGAGCAAAAAAACATTTTTTTCGCGTTGTCTTAGCACTCTTTACAAAAGAGTGCCAGCTATCGCTCAAGGGTTTGCGGAAGGAATAAAACTCTTGGTATATCCAGAGGTTGAAGGACAACGGGAAAATCGCTGTGTCGCAGGTCCGGAAAGAACAGACACAAATTAACAATAAACAGGAAGGAGGCAGTATATGCAGATCACACCTTTAGGAGACAGGGTACTCGTGAAACCCTTGGACGCCGAGGAAAAAACCAAAGGGGGGATCATTCTTCCCGATACGGCGAAAGAGAAGCCGCAGGAGGGGAAAGTGGTTTCAGTCGGCAAGGGCAAAATTTCCGATGACGGCAAGCTGGTCGCCCTGGAAGTCAAAGCCGGGGACAAAGTACTTTACGGCAAATATTCCGGCACGGAGATCAAACTCAACGGAGAAGATCATTTGATCGTCCGCGAGGAAGATATTCTTGCGATAGTGAAGGATTAACTTTTAATATATAAGGAGGTGCTTTGATGGCAAAACAGCTTTCTTTCGGAGAAGAGGCAAGGCAAAAACTCCTGATGGGAGTCAAGAAACTTGCCGATGCCGTGGTAGTGACGCTCGGCCCTAAAGGCCGCAACGTCGTGCTGGACAAGAAATTCGGTTCGCCGACGATAACCAAGGACGGCGTGACGGTGGCCAAGGAAGTGGAACTGGAGGACGTTTACGAGAACATGGGCGCCGCGATGGTCAAGGAAGTGGCGGAGAAGACTTCCGACACCGCCGGAGACGGGACCACCACCGCCACCCTGCTCACATACGCCATATATAAGGAAGGGTTGAAGGCGGTAACCGCCGGCATCAGCCCGATGGGGTTGAAGCGCGGTATCGACAAGGCCGTTTCCGCCGTCGTCGATGAGTTGAAAAAGATGGCTAAACCGGTCAAGGAACAGAAAGAGACCGCTCAAATCGCCACTATCTCCGCCAACGGCGACTCTACGATCGGCAATCTGCTCGCCAGCGCCATGGAGAAGGTCGGCAAAGACGGCGTCATCACCGTGGAAGAGGCGAAATCTATGCAGACCACCCTGGAAGTTGTGGAGGGTATGCAGTTCGACCAGGGGTATCTCTCCCCTTATTTTGCCACCGATATGGAAAAGATGGAGTGCGTGCTCGATGAGCCGTATATCCTGATCCACGAGAAAAAGATATCCGCGGTGAAGGACCTCATACCTTTACTCGAGAAGGTCGCGCAGCAGGGCAGGCCGCTGATGATCATTTCCGAGGAAGTGGAAGGCGAAGCGCTCGCCACTTTGGTCGTCAACAAGATCCGCGGCACGATCTCGATCTGCGCCGTTAAAGCTCCGGGATACGGCGACAGAAGGAAGGCTATGCTGCAGGATATAGCGGTGCTGACCGGAGGAAAGGCGATCATGGAAGATCTCGGCATCAAACTCGAGAACGTCCAGGTAGCCGATCTTGGCCGCGCCAAGCGCGTCAAGGTGGATAAAGAAAATACCACCATCATTGAAGGAGCGGGAAAGACCGCCGATATCAAAGGCAGGATCGAACAGATAAAGAAAGAAATGGAAAAGACCGATTCCGACTACGACAGGGAAAAGCTCCAGGAGAGGCTCGCGAAGCTTTCCGGGGGAGTTGCCGTGATCAACGTCGGAGCGGCCACCGAGACCGAAATGAAAGAGAAGAAGGCCAGAGTGGAAGACGCTTTACACGCCACCCGCGCCGCGGTCGAGGAAGGTATCGTCCCCGGAGGCGGAGTCGCGCTTCTGCGCACCGTCTCCAGCGTCGAAGCCCTGAAACTTGAGGGCGACGAAAGGGTTGGAGCCAATATCATCAAGAGGGCGCTTGAGGAACCGATGCGCAAGATATCCGAGAACGCCGGTGTAGAAGGCGTCGTCGTGATACAAAAGGTAAGGGAACAGAGCGGTTCTTTCGGGTTCAACGCCGAAGCGGAAGAATATACCGACATGATCAAGGCCGGCATCATTGATCCGGTCAAGGTCGTCAGACTGGCTATTGTGAATTCTTCCAGTATAGCCGGTTTGATGTTGACTACCGAAGCCTTGGTTACGGAGATCCCGGAAAAAGAGAAACCGGCTCCGGCTATGCCTCCGCATCCCGAGTATTAATCCCGGGGGCAATCGGTAGTAAAAAAGTTAGTTGATGCAGCCGGCCCGGCCGCGCCAGTCGAAAACTGCGCGACCGGGCCGGTCTTTTAAGAGCCTCCATGAAGAAGGAAGAGTATCTCTATGATGACCGAGAAGAGAGCGAGAAAGGCCCGTATATTGTTGACCAACGACGACGGCATTCAGTCCGCCGGCCTGGCCGCTCTTTACCGGGCATTATCGCCGCTTGGGAAAGTCACGGTGGTCGCTCCGGACAACGAACGCAGCGCGGCGAGCCACGCCATCACCCTGCACCAGCCGTTGCGTTTGAAGCAGGTGAAATTCAAAGACGGCAAGAAATGGTTCTGCACCAGCGGGACGCCTGCGGACTGCGTGAAGCTCGGTTTGAGCGCGGTATTGAAACATTCCCCGGATATGGTGGTTTCCGGCATCAATCCCGGGCCGAATACAGGATTCAGCGTGCTGTATTCCGGGACGGTTTCCGCGGCCAGGGAGGCAGCGATGTGCGGGATACCGGCTATGGCCGTTTCGCTGGTGACCCGCTCCGTTTCCGCCGACTTTGAATTCGCGGCCTTTTTTGCCGCGGGGCTGGCGCGTAGAATACTCTCCGGCAGGTTCATCCCGGCCGGCTGTCTGTTGAACGTCAATATCCCGGAAGGCAAGATAAAAGGCGTGAAATTCACAAAGCAGAGCACGCGTTTCTTCAAGGATAGGTTCGAAAAAAGGCACGACCCGCGCAACCGCGAATATTACTGGCTCAGCGGGGAGTTTTTTGGCGGAAGTCCGGACGCGGAAAGCGACAGCGAGACCGTGCGCCGCGGCTACATCTCCCTGACCCCGCTTATCAACGACGCTACCGACCACGCGTTTCTCGCCGGACTGCGGGACAAGCGGGCAATCTTATAGGCCACAGCGGCGGCAGACGGTGCCGTCAGCTTCCTTTCGTCTTCATCCTTCCCCTGATTTTATTGCTGTTTTTATAAAAGTTGACAGATATCCGGCCATGTCTTATTATAAATTGAATACTGTCCGGACGGGTTTATCTTATTGAAAGACGGACTACAGACAAAGGCAGTGTAAATGGGCAATCTCATAAGATTCGGCGTCTCCATAGAAAAGAATCTGGTTTCCGGGTTCGACGCCCTGATCCGGAAGCGTAAGTGCGGCAACCGTTCCGAGGCGATAAGGGATCTTATCCGGCGGGAACTGGTGGAACAAGAGTGGGCCGACGATAATGTAGTCGCCGGGGCTATCACGCTTATTTACGATCATCATAAACGCGAACTGTTAAGCAAGTTGACGGCGGTACAGCATAATTTTCAGCATTTGATAATTTCCACCCAGCATATTCATCTCGACCACTCCAATTGTCTGGAGATGATCGCCGCAAAAGGGAAGGCCGCAGAGATTAAGGAGCTGGCAGATCTTCTGCGTTCCACAAAAGGCGTGAAACATTTATCCCTGAACGCCGCGACCACCGGAAGAGGAGTGTAAAAAATTTTGTTTTTCAGTAGCACAAGTATCGCTTTTGTGCTATTATACATATCCTGGAGATAGGAACAACAATCAACACAGGAGAGAAAAATGCATATACCCGACGGATACTTGGGGCCCGCCACGAGCGGAGTGATGTATGCGGCGATGTTGCCTGTATGGGCGCTGGCTTCGCGGATGGTTAAAAAAACTCTCAAGAACAAACAAATCCCTCTGCTTGCCATCAGCGCCGCTTTCTGTTTCATTATAATGATGTTCAACATCCCCATCCCCGGAGGGACTACCGGACACGCGGTGGGCGCGGTGCTGGCGGCTATCCTTCTCGGCCCCTGGGCCGCCTGTATAGCGGTCACTGTGGCCCTGGTGGTCCAAGCCCTGCTTTTCGGCGACGGCGGCATAACCGCCATCGGCGCAAATTGTTTCAATATGGCGTTTGTAGAGGTCTTCGCCGGTTATTATATTTACAAGTTCATAAGCGGCAATTCGCCTTCAACGTCCGGCCGCAGGGTTTTTGCCGCCGCCGCGGCCGGCTACCTGGCGTTGAATATAGCCGCATTGACTACGGCGCTGATGTTCGGCATACAGCCTTTATTGTACAGGACCCCGACAGGCCAGCCGTTGTATTGTCCTTACGGCCTTAGTGTCGCCGTTCCGATGATGCTCGGCGAGCATTTGCTGGTATTCGGCTGGGTCGAGGCGCTTATTACCGCGCTGGTTGTCAAATATTTGCAGAAACAGGATCCTTCATTGATCGTTTCGGGAAAGGAGGGGTAGAGAAATGAGAACTACTTCTAAACTTTGGCTGGGAGTGATTATATTGGCGTTTCTTTCCCCCCTGGGGCTTTTGCTTCCCGAATATTTCAAGGCGGGGGACGCCTGGGGAGAGTGGGGTACGGAGACTCTGCAGGAATTAGTGGGATATGTCCCGCAGGGGTTTACCAGACTTTCCGCTCTCTGGAGCGCTCCCGTTCCTGATTACGCCTTCCAGGGATGGGAAGAAAAAGGGCTGGGGAACCTGAGCTTCGCCTATATCTCGTCGGCGGTCATCGGGATCGGTATTACCGTGGCGGTAATTATGCTGCTGGGCAAACTACTGACTAAGAAGGATTAAGGCGCGTCTTCTCAGCGGGCCGCTTTTTCTTACCTTGAATGGTTAAAAAAAAGATAATTCTCACCGGAGGGGCAGGGTTCATCGGCAGTTGTTTTCTCTGGAAACTTAACCGGGAAGGTATATACGATATAATCGTTGTCGACGACCTGGGCAGCGACGCCAAATGGGTGAACCTGCGGGGGAAACGTTTTATGGATTACGTCCATAAAAACGATCTCCCGGGACTGCTTGAGTCCGGGAAATTGGATGGTATCGGGACGATAGTCCATCTTGGCGCCTGCAGTTCCACCATTCTTACCGACGCCGCGTATTACCTGAAGAATAATTACGAATATTCCAGGCGCCTCGCCGAGTGGGCATTTGCCCATTCGGCGAAATTCATTTACGCCTCTTCGGCCGCCACTTACGGCGCCGGCGAGAGCGGCTACGGGGACGAGGAGGAGAGGCTGCCTTGTCTGAAACCGCTCAATATTTACGGTTACTCGAAACATCTTTTTGATCTCTGGCTGCTGCGTAACGGCTGTTTCAGGAAGGCCACCGGCTTCAAGTTCTTCAACGTGTTCGGGCCTAATGAATATCACAAGGCAGAGATGATGAGCCTGGTTTGCCGTAATTTCAAAGAGGCGGCCGCCGGCAGGCCGATACGGCTGTTCAAGTCTCACAATCCCGCGTATCAGGACGGCGGGCAAAAGAGGGATTTCGTCTACGTCAAGGACGCCGTCGAGGTAATGTATTATTTTTTTCGGGAACGACGGAAAAGCGGTATATTCAATCTCGGAACAGGCGCGGCAAGGAGCTGGAATGAGCTGGCGCGCGCGGTCTTCGCTGCCGCCGGCCAGGCGGCCAAGATCGAGTATATAGATATGCCGGAGAATATAAGGCCGGGGTATCAGTATTTCACGCAGGCAGATATCTCCAAATTGAGGAACGCCGGCTGCGATCACGAGTTTGCTTCCCTCGAGGAGAGCGTGAAAGATTACGCTTCATATCTGGGCAAAGAAGAATATCTATAGATATCAATTCCATCTGCGACCGGTGCCCGCGCCTGAAATCATATGAAAAGAAGCTGTTTTATAGAAAAATCCCTGATGGGAACCGTCGCTTTTCTACGAGAGTCGGTCTTCGCCGATGATTACGCCGCGAAGAAGGGTTTCCTGCAGGCGCGTGATCCGCGTTTCAAAACGGCGGCGGTGTTTTTTTTAGTTCTGTCGGTGCTTTTCTCGCGGGACATCCCGGCGATCGCCGTCATTTATCTTATAACGCTCTTGTCCGCCGGCTGCTCTTTCATCAACCCGGTGTTTTTTCTCTCCAGGACATGGTTTTTTATCCCGTTTTTTACGCTTTTCATCGCGGCCCCCTCTGTCTTCAGCGTTTTTACTCCCGGAGAACCGCTGGCATCGTTCAGGATAGGCGGGTTTCTTCTGCAAATAACGCGGCAGGGGGCGGCCGGAGCGCTTATTTTCTTTTCCAGGGTTCTCGTGTCGGTTTCCTTGTGCGTGTTGTTATCTCTGACGACAAAACATTTCGCGCTGCTTAAGGTATTGAGGGTATTCCGGGTGCCGCAGATATTCGTGATGACTCTGGGGATGTGTTACCGGTATATCTTTCTTTTTATCGGCATAATACAGGATACCTACACGGCGATGAAAAGCCGCTGCGGCTACGCGGTCTCTCCGGTAAAAGGACAGAGAATAGTGGCCTGGAATATCGCCACTCTCTGGCAGCGTTCATACCAGATGCAGAGCAGGGTTTATGACGCCATGCTTTCGCGCGGGTACACCGGGGAGACCTATTTGTACGGCGGATTCCGCGCCGGGGTGAGAGATGTTTTTATGCTGGCGGCCGCGGCGGTCATCTTCTTTTTTGTCCTATGGCAAACATATTGTTCGAGCTGAAACAGGCCGGTTATTCGTACTTCGGACGGTTCCCCGCCCTCTGCTCCGTAGACTTGACGATAATGCAGGGAGCCAAGACTGCCGTGATCGGGGCCAACGGCACCGGTAAGTCCACGTTGTTATCCATGCTGGACGCGCTTATATTTCCGGATCAGGGAAGCGTCAAGGCCTTCGGTATGCCTCTGGACGATAAGATGCAGGAAAATAGCGATTTCACCATGGCTTTCCGCAGGAGGGTGGGGCTGGTTTTCCAGAATCCGGATATCCAGTTGTTTTGCCCTACGGTAAGGGATGATATAATGTTCGGCCCGCTTCAATTGCGAATGCGCGATTCGGAAGCTGCCAAGAGGCTGGATAAGGTAGTGACCGAACTTAAACTCGCATCCCTGCTGGACCGCTCTCCCTGTCAGCTCAGCATCGGGGAGAAGAAAAAGGTGGCGATCGCCTCGGTGCTTGCCATACAGCCGGAGGTGCTCCTTTTGGACGAACCGACCGCCGGACTGGATCCGCAGACCACGCGCGACATCATAGATATCCTCGTTTCCGAGAACCTGTCCGGCACCACCCTGGTTACGGCCACGCACGATCTGCACATAATCGAGGAGATCGCGGACACGGTGCACGTTTTCGGCCCGGAGAGGAACATAATCCGCAGCGCGCCTCCGGAAGAGGTGTTGTCCGACCGGACGTTCCTGCAGGCGCATAATCTCGTGCATATCCACCGCCACAGACATAAGGACGCCGGCGTCTCGCACGCGCATCAGCACGATGTAAAACACCACCACTAATCAAGAGGCGGAAATCCCGGACACAGGGTGTTTGTATCGTCTCTCGTCTTACGCCTTTCGGCTTTAAGACGTCCCCTTGACCGAGAACCGAAACGGGCATCGTTACCTTAGCCGTTATTAAAGCTCGTCTATCGTTTATCGGTTACGATGCCGGTATCGTCA
>DIEK01000080.1:9604-15468 GCA_002418595.1 Candidatus Omnitrophica bacterium UBA5776
TACCGTAGCCGTTGCCGAATTAAAGATCGTCTATATAATCTACGCCGCATTTTCGCACGAGCGAATACCGAACTTTCCGATTAGTTCGGGTATCACACGGGTGAATACTGGGCCATCCAATTGGCCAACGTATATCACACAGGTGAACACCTGCCTCTCCTTGAAGGTAGGGTGTTATTCCAATTGGTCAAGGTATAGCACACGGGTGAATACTTGACCATCCAATTGGTCAAGGTAAATGCGGCTTNNTAAGTATTGTGTCCCCGGATTGACAGCCGTCTTCCTTTGTGTTATAAGCAGTGAGTCATGGATAATCCCGCTATATTCAAAGTAGCGTTGCGAAAAAGGGGCCGGTTTCAGCGCCTGCTGAAAGGCCGGCCGCAGACTTCCGGCATGAAATCAGGGCAGGTGAGGCTTTCTCCGGGAGAGGAAATAGGCGGGCATGATACCGGACGCAGGGAAGAGATATTGATAATTCTCGAGGGCACAGCGTCGGTCTTCTATCTGGACGGCCGTTGCCGTCTCCAGGTCAAAGCCCCGGGCGCTGCATATATCCCGGCGCGGACCTTTCATAACGTCCGCAACCGCGGCAAATCACTTCTTAGATACGTTTACGTCGTCTCTCCGGTTTAATCCCCTCGTCCAGAAATCCCCGGCTTCCCCGGACCCGAATGGTTTTTTGGGCGTCTTTTTCTTTCTGGTCTGTCAGCCTTTGCGGTGGTAAAATGAAAACACTCCCGGTATCTTTCGACACGGGATTGATCGAGTAGGAACCCTCTGTAAAGGACTGTCGAAGGAGATCAACCCGGGGAGATTCCTCCCCCTGAAGACAGCCGTTCTTGAAAGGAGGCGCGAGATGAAAAATATACGTACCGCTAAACCGGCAGCCGCCGCGGAACTCCGCAAGATAGACGCCTACTGGAGGGCCGCCAATTATCTTTCCGTTGGGCAGATATATCTTCTCGACAATCCGTTACTTAAAAAACCTTTGCGCAAGGAGCATATCAAGCCGCGCCTGCTCGGGCACTGGGGCACCACGCCCGGCCTGAATTTCATCTACGCGCACCTCAACCGCGTCATCAAAGTTTACGATCTGGACATGATCTACGTCATTGGCCCAGGCCACGGCGGACCGGCTATCGCCGCCAACTGTTATCTGGAAGGGACATACAGCGAACATTATCCGCTTGTATCCCGCGATGAAGCCGGGATGTGGCGTCTTTTCCGGCAGTTCTCTTTTCCCGGCGGCATCCCCAGCCACGTCTCAGCCGATATCCCGGGTTCCATACATGAGGGGGGAGAGCTTGGTTATTCCCTGGCTCATGCCTGCGGCGCCGCGCTGGATAACCCTGAGCTGGTGGTCGCCTGCGTGGTGGGGGACGGGGAAGCGGAGACAGGGCCGCTTGCGGCGAGCTGGCATTTCAACAAATTCCTAAATCCGGTCTCCGACGGCACAGTCTTGCCGATCCTGCATCTGAACGGTTATAAAATATCCAATCCCTCTTTGCTCGCGCGCATCCCGGAGAGCGAATTAAAAGCGCTTTTCCAGGGATACGGTTATAAGCCTTATTTCGTCGAGGGGAAAGATCCGGCGAAGATGCACCGGTTGATGTCCGGGACACTGGACAAGGTGTGTCTTGAGATCCAGAGGATACGTTCGGAGGCGCGCGGGCGTAAAAAAACCGCCAGGCCCGCGTGGCCGATGATCATTTTGCGCACGCCCAAGGGCTGGACTTGCCCTAAATTCATAGACGGTAAGATGGTCGAGGGATCCTGGCGGTCGCACCAGGTGCCGTTGTCCGAGATGTTCTCCAAGCCGCGGCATATCAGGATACTGGAGAAGTGGATGAAAAGCTACCGTCCCCGCGAGTTATTCGATAAGAACGGCGTCCTGCTGCCGGAGCTCGCGGCGCTCGCGCCGGAAGGCAGACGCCGCATGGGAGATAACCCGCACGCCAACGGCGGAGAGATACTCAGGGATCTTGTTCTGCCGGATTTCCGGGCCTACGCGGTGAAGATAAACAGGCCGGGCAGGCAGGAAGGGGAGGCGACAAAGGTGCTGGGGAAATTCTTGCGCGACGTGATGTCGGCAAATTCAGCTGCGCGCAATTTTCGCGTGATGTGTCCGGACGAGACCTCCTCCAACCGCCTGGACGCGATTTTCGAGGCCACCGGCCGGGCCTGGGAGGCGGAGACCCTGAAAAGCGACGACAATCTTCGCCGCGGCGGCAGGGTAATGGAGGTGTTGAGCGAGCATCTCTGCCAGGGGTGGCTGGAGGGATACCTGCTGACCGGCAGGCACGGTTTCTTTCCCTGTTACGAGGCGTTCATCCACGTGGTGGATTCGATGTTTAACCAGCACGCCAAGTGGCTGAAGGTGTCGCGCAGGATACCCTGGAGGCACCCGGTGGCTTCCTTGAATTACCTGCTTACTTCGCACGTCTGGAGGCAGGACCATAACGGTTTTTCACACCAGGACCCGGGGTTTATAGACCACGTGGTCAACAAGAAAGCGGAGGTGATCCGCGTTTATCTGCCCCCGGACGCCAACACTTTGCTTTCCGTAGCCGACCATTGCCTGCGCAGCCGGAATTACGTGAACGTGATAATCGCCGGCAAGCATCCCGCGCCGCAGTACCTGGGTATGGAGGAAGCGGTGAAGCATTGCGCGGCCGGAGCCGGCATCTGGGGTTGGGCGAGCAACGACCGTTCAGGAGAACCGGACGCGGTGCTCGCCTGCGCCGGGGACGTTCCAACTCTGGAGACGCTCGCCGCGGTTGATATCCTGCGCAGGAACTTTCCCAAATTGAAACTGCGGGTGGTTAATGTTGTTGACTTGATGTCCCTGTTGCCGCCGTCGGAGCACCCGCACGGGTTAAGCGACAAGGATTTTGACGCCATGTTCACCGGGGACAAACCGGTCATCTTCGCATTCCACGGTTACCCCTGGCTGATACACCGCCTTACCTACCGCCGCACCAATCACGATAATATACATGTGCGCGGATATAAAGAGGAAGGGACCACCACCACGCCTTTCGATATGGTGGTTTTAAATCAGATGGACAGATTCCATCTGGCGATGGATGTTGTGGACAGGCTTTCTATTCCGGCAGGGTCGGCCGGGTATTTTAAACAGATGATGAAGGACAAATTGACCGAGCACCGTTGTTACATAGACAAAGTCGGCGATGACCTGCCGGAAGTGAAGAACTGGCGCTGGAAGTATTAAGACAACCATGGGATTATCGGGGGAGCGCATTGGCTCATCTATTCAAATTAAAGCGCATTTTATCCGGAATGAACTCCGCCGTGCTGGCTTATTCCGGAGGTACGGACAGCGTGTTCCTGGCCGCCGTAGCCGGCGAGGCGCTGAAAGACCGTCTGCTGGCAGTTACCGCGGATTCCCCGACTTATCCGCCGGAGGAATTGCGTTTCGCGCGCTCGATGGCCGCGCGGCTGGGATTGAAGCACCTGGTGATAAAGACACGGGAGGTGGAGAACGGGAAGTTCTTCTCCAATCCGCCGGACAGGTGTTATTACTGCAAACGCGCGCTTTTCGCCGCGCTGCGCGGTATAGCGGATAAACGCGGCACGTCCTGCGTAATAGACGCAAGCAGCCTATCTGATAAAAAAGATTACCGTCCCGGCAGCAGGGCTAAGAAGGAATTCGGGGTGCGCTCTCCCCTGCAGGAAGCCGGATTTGATAAGGAGGATATACGGAAAGAAAGCCGCAGGATGGGTTTGCCTACATGGAACAAGCCGGCGATGGCCTGTTTGGCTTCCCGTGTGCCTTACGGTACGCCGTTGGAGCCCGGGTTGCTCAAGCGCATAAACAGGGCTGAACAGGCGCTGGCCGGGATGGGGTTGCCGGGAGCGCGGTTGAGGCATTACGGCAGCCTCTGCCGCATTGAGACCGACACCTCTTATTTCAAGACCATCCTAAAAAAAAGGGAACGCGTGGTTTCCATACTGAAACGGGCCGGATACCGCCACATAACTCTCGACCTGCAGGGATACAGACAGGGGAGTATGAATCTCGACATATGAAACTCCGTTGATCGATACTTTGACAGACGCAGAACAAGCGTAAGCGGTTTTCCTGCCGCAGATATTATATAACACTCCGCTTCTTTCGCTCCACCCCGGCTATTGACATATATTGACACTGTTATGCCGATGTCATATAATGTCGAAGTAAATTTATCTCAAGGAGTGTTTATAAATGCAGCTTACCATTAAAGAAGTTTCCCGTCTCCTGAATGTTTCCGAGAGAACGATCTACCGCTGGATAAACAAAAAGATCATTCCCGCTTACCGCATCCTTGATCAATACCGTTTTGACCGCGCTGAACTGTTGGAGTGGGTCAATAGCCGGCGTATCAACGTTTCCCCGGAGATATTTTCTTCTTCCGGAGGAGAGGAAGAAACGCCTTCTTTAGGGGAGGCGTTGCAAAGAGGTGGGATTTTTTACCGCGTAGGCGGCAATGATAAGCAAGATGTCTTGAAGGAGGTAGTGGGTCTGCTGCGTCTGCCGGAGAAAACGGACAGGGAGTTTCTTTTTAAGGTGCTCCTGGCAAGGGAGGAACTGGCTTCTACCGCCGTCGGCGGCGGCATCGCCATCCCGCACGTGAGGAACCCTATCGTTTTGAATATCTGCGCTTCCATGATAGCTCTCTGCTTCCCGGAAAAAGCGGTGGATTTCGGCGCGGTTGACGGGAAACCGGTGCATGCTTTGTTCACGCTGGTCAGCCCCACGGCCCGCGTGCATCTTCAATTATTATCCCGCCTGGCCTTTGTCCTTCAGCAGAAGGATTTCAAGGATGCGATCCTGCGGCAGCGCCCGCGGGAGGAGATATTTTCCGCGTTGCAAAAGGCCGAGGCAACGCTTGATATGAAGAAAGGTAAAACCTGATATGGTATTTATAGCTGCGGCGTTGCTCCTGCTTTTATTAAGCGGGCTCTGCGCCCTGTTCTTGAATAATCGTCCCGCAACTGCCGCGGCGCTCTGCGCCCCGGCCTGTATCGCGAGTTGTTTAGCGGCTTTGTTCCCGGTGTTCGCGGTATTTTTTTCCGGACAGGAAATGTCTTTTGACCTCCTCTGGCCGGCGGCCGGGGGTTTAAGGGTGTTCTTTACGCTCGACAGGCTCTCCGCTTTTTTTCTCGTGCCGATGCTTTTGCTTTCCGCGCTGGCGGCTCTTTACGGATGGGGCTATCTGCGCAGGGAAAGGAACTCCGAGTCCTGCGGCAGGCAGTGGTTCTTTTTTAACATGCTCGTCGCTTCGCTGCTCTCCGTTTTTCTGGCCGCCGACGGGTTGTTCTTTCTTCTTTGCTGGGAGACGATGGCCCTTTCTTCATTCTTTCTGGTGGTCTCGCGCGACGAGGAAGGAAGCGTCCGCCGCGCCGGTTTCATTTATCTTGCGGCATCGCACGCCGGCACAGCCGCGCTGTTCGTTGTGTTCGCTTTCTTATCGGCGGCCGGGAATTCCGGCGGGTTCTGGAATTCGGCGGCATTCCCCGGCCCAGGGGCCGGTGTCCTGCGGGTCTTACTTCTGTCCCTGGGAATATTCGGGTTCGGTATGAAAGCAGGATTTATGCCGTTCCATTTCTGGCTTCCCAGAGCCCACCCGGCGGCTCCCAGCCACGTTTCCGCTTTGATGTCCGGGATAATGATAAAGGCTGGAATATACGGCATCCTGCGCATGTTTTCCGTCGCCGGCGGAGGAGATGCCTGGTGCGGGGCGGCCCTCATTATCGCTGGTATTTGTTCCGGCATCCTGGCGATGCTTTCCGCCCTTAACCGGCGCGATACGAAAAGCGTGCTGGCATACAGCAGTATAGAAAACATCGGGATAATCTGCATG
>DIEK01000002.1 GCA_002418595.1 Candidatus Omnitrophica bacterium UBA5776
TCGGAGCCGGCCGGCCTTTTCGCCGGAAACTCTTCCAATTCCCGCAGGTTATCTTTCAGCCAGGCGGAATAAGGCCGGCCTCCCGCCAGTTTCTCTTTGATCTCCTGATCCGCCACAATGCGGCCGTTCGCCGTATCCACCAGAAATATCTTCCCCGGTTCTATCCTCCCGGAGCGCATTATCTCACCCGGGGCAATGTCGAGAACCCCGGTTTCCGAGGCCATCATGGCCGTCCCTTCTTTCGTGATAATATAACGCGCGGGACGCAGGCCGTTCCTGTCGAGCACGGCGCCTATGCTTGAACCGTCGGTAAACGCCGCCGCCGCCGGCCCGTCCCAAGGTTCCATCAGGCAGGCATGAAATTTGTAGAAACTCTTGACGGCCGCGCCCATCGTCGCGTCTCCTTCCCAGGCCGGCGGAATAAGCATAGTCATGGCGTGCTCAAGACTGCGCCCGGAGAGCGCCAACAACTCGAAAAGATTGTCCAGCGAAGCTGAATCGCTGCCTCCGGGAACGATAATCGGCAGTATTTTCTTGAGGTCGGCGCCGAGACAATCGTTCTTCAACAGGCTCTCTCGGGCTGTCATCCAGTTTATATTCCCGCGCAAAGTATTTATTTCGCCGTTGTGCGCCAGGAACCTGAACGGCTGGGATAGTTCCCAGGAAGGGAAAGTATTGGTGCTATAGCGCGAATGCACAAGGCAGAGACCGGAAGACATACGCTCATCCGTGAGATCGGGGAAAAAAGTCTCCAACTGGTTCGGCATTAACAGCCCTTTATAAGCGATCGTCCTGCAGGACATACTGTTTATGTAAAACAGCTCCCCGTCTTTCTTGGGTATAGCCGCCGACACACGGTTCTCTATTTTTCTGCGCAGTATATACAAGGCGCGCTCAAGGGCAAGCCCTTGCGAGAAATTCCCTTTGCCCCCTATAAATACCTGCTCGATTTCCGGCATGGTCTTCAACGCCGTGGTACCTATCCGGCCCCGATCTACAGGGACCTTGCGCCAGCCCAGCAGGCGCAGACCGCAATTAACGGCCTCTTCGCCCACGCTCTTCCTGCACATCCCTCTCAACTGCGCCGAACGGGGGGAAANNGTAACTGCCAGACGACGGAAGTTCCAATCCGGATTCCTCCCGGAAGAAACCGTCCGGGATCTGAATCAATACTCCGGCTCCGTCGCCGGTAAGCGGGTCGGCGCCGGGCGCTCCGCGATGGGAGAGCCTGCGCAGTATCTCCAGTCCCTGGCTGATGATTTTATGGGCCGGCCGGCCTTTTATATCGCAGACAAAACCCACTCCGCAGGAATCATGTTCGAACCTGCTGTCGTAAAGCCCGTATTTTTCAGCTCTCCGGCGTTTATTCATTGCCTATAGACTCCGGGAGTAAGCCCGAGCCGCTTTATTCTTGAACGCATCGTGTTCCTGTTTATCCCCAATATCCTCGCCGCTTTCATCTGGTTGCCGTCTGTGCGGCTAAGCACCTCCTCGAACAACGGTTTCTCCACCGTATCGAGAAAGATCTTGTAAGCCCTGCCCTTGTTCTCCCCGCAAACCTGCCTGGATAATTCCCTTATTCTCTCTTCCAGGGAAACCAGAGCGGTCATATCGCCCTTTTGCGGAACCCCGGACATCACCGCCCGTTTGACCACGCTGACGGAGGTATTGCCGGTCCGACTCAAAGCGTCGGAGACCGCATCAAGCACGTTCTCTTCATTACCGGAGATAAGCAATGCAATCATTTTGATCATCGGCGTTTTGCAATGCCTAATAGTTTGGCATTTGTATTTTAAAAATCCGGGGAGCAAGGCCGCGCTCCGAACCGTAAAGCACGGAGCGCGGCCTTGAAAGGGAAGTTATTTTATAAACAACATCTCCCGGTATTTAGGCAGGTCCCAGGAGTCGTCTGAAACCACGCACTCCAGTTCATCCACATGCCTGCGGATATGCTCCATCAATGGTTTGAGTTCCCTGAAATAAAGCCCGGCGCGCTCTTCATCGCTGACTTTGGCCGCTTTCCCCAGTAGTTTATCCATCTCCAGGGTGTTGCGTCTGACGTAGTATATTTTGCTGACGATGTCGGCAAGGTGGACTTTCTTGTCCTTCAGGGCTGCCGGGTCAAGTTTCAAAGCGGCCGTCTTGACAAGACTTACCAACTCGTGCAGCGTGCGCGCGAGCAGTTTCTCGTACTTATAACCTGCCGGCACCACCGAGGCGTTCACCATTTCTTTCAGGGTGTTCGCCTCGATCTCAAGGGTCAGATTATACGTATGGATCCAGATATGATAACGCGCCACCAGTTCTTCTTCCGAGAAGACGCCGTATTTCTCGAACAGGCGGATGTTTTTCTCTTTAGTCAACGCCTTCAGCGCCTCATAGGTGCTGGCCACGTTGGGAAGGCCGCGCTTTTTGGCCTCCTGAACCCACTCCGGGGAGTAATTGTTGCCCTCGAAACGAATACTCTTCGTCTCTTTTACTATCTCCGAGATCACCTGCAGAACGGCGGTATTGAAATCCTTGCCGCCCTCCGAGGCCTTGGCGATTTTCCCGGACACGTAATCGAGGCTTTCGGCTATTATGGTGTTTATGACCGCGATGGGCGTAGAGATATTTTGCGAAGATCCCACGGCGCGGAATTCGAACTTGGCTCCGGTAAAGGCAAAAGGCGACGTGCGGTTCCTGTCCGTGGTATCCTTGTTGAATTTCGGCAAGCGTCCGATCCCCAGATCGATGATGTCGCTTTTGGAGACTTTTGATTTCACGCCTTTCTCTATCATATCGAGTATGGAGGTCAACTGCTCGCCCAGAAAGACGCTGATGATAGCCGGAGGCGCCTCATTGGCGCCCAGCCTGTGCTCGTTGCCGGCCATGGCTACCGACGCTCGCAGTAAGTCGGAATGCAGATAAACCGCCCTCAACACAGCGGCCAGCACGGCCAGGAACTGCAGGTTATCCTCGGGCGTCTGACCGGGATTAAGCAGGTTGTTTCCCTTATCGTCCGCCAGCGACCAGTTGAGATGCTTACCGCTGCCGTTTATCCCGGCAAAGGGTTTCTCGTGCAGAAGGCAGACCATATCGTGCCGCAACGCCACCTTTTTCATCAGCTCCATAAGCAGTTGGTTGTGGTCGGCGGCGAGGTTAGATTCTTCAAAGATGGGGGCGAATTCATATTGATGCGGAGCGACCTCGTTGTGGCGCGTAACTACCGGTATCCCAAGTTTATACGCCTCCTGCGCCACCTCAAACATAAAATTGACCACGCGTTCCTTGATGGTCCCGAAATACTGATCTTCCAACTGCTGGCCCTTCGGAGACGGGGCCCCGATCAATGTCCTGCCGGCCATTATAAGGTCCTGCCGGAGATTATAATAATTCTTGTCTATCAGAAAATACTCCTGCTCCGGGCCGCAGGTGGAAAGTACTTTCCGGGTTTCCTTGTGCCCGAACAGTTTCAGCAGTCCGACTGCCGCTTTGCTTAAAGCCTCATCGGAGCGCAAAAGCGGGAGTTTTTTGTCCAGGGCTTCCCCGTGATAAGATATAAATATGGTCGGGATGCAAAGGGTCTTGCCGAGAGCGCTCTCAATGATAAAGGCCGGGCTGGATGGGTCCCAGGCGGTGTAACCGCGCGCCTCGAAGGTGGCGCGTATGCCTCCTGAAGGGAAACTCGAGGCGTCCGGCTCTCCCTGTATGAGTTTGCTCCCGGAGAATGTCTCGATCACCTTCCCGGGTCCGGTAAAAGAAATAAAACTGTCGTGCTTCTCCGCGGTAAGTCCGGTCATCGGCTGGAACCAATGCGTATAATATGTGGCGCCCTTGGAAATGGCCCAATCCTTCATGGCGTTGGCAATCTCGTCCGCCTGCTCTTTGCTGATGGTCTTCCCCTCGTTCATCCAGGTTTTGAAGGCTTCGAATGTGGCTCCGGAGATATACTTCTTCATCGCATCCAGACTGAAAGTGTTTTCACCGAAATAAGAAGATACCTTCTCAAGAGAACCGGTTTTCTCCAAAGGCACGTTATCGATCTTAAATAAAACTTTCTGTCTTATACTCATTACTTCCTCCTTACGTTGCTGAGTGGAACCCGAGGCTACTCTATTTTTTCGGCAATAGAAATTAGGCCGCGAGCGGGGTTTCTATTGGACTCAAGTAAAAAGAGGCGTCCATTCAAACCGCCTGCGGCGATTATCCTGAACGCCTCTGTTCATATTTCGCTTAATTTTACGGCACAACGATGTGCCTTAATTATACAAGTAAAGATTGCCCGGGTTTGGTAACAGCTTTTTCTTATTATTTTTCCTGCCGCCAGCCCGGGTATCGCCTGCTGCTTTGTATATTATATATACCCGCGCCTCCGCTGTCAAGTAAAAGGGGAAGAAAATCCTTTTCCCTGACCCCTGTTTTCTTTACTTGCCTCTTTCTCCCGCCCGTTTCTTCCTGCCGTCCCCGGCTCAACCCCTCTTTTTCTATATCCCTACCCTATCGCCGTGGAGCCGCGTTCTTCCGTGCGTATACGCACGCACTCCTTCATATCCAGCACGAATATCTTACCGTCGCCGGTCTCGCCGGTCTTGGCCCCGGTCACTATCGCTTTTATTGCCGGTTCCAGAAAAGTGTCGTTCACGGCTATTTCAAGACGGATCTTTCTCAACAGGTTCCCGGTCTCTTTTGCCCCGCGATAGAACTCCGTAACGCCCTTCTGGCGGCCGTGGCCGAGCACTTCGCTGACGGTAATAAGATTGATCTCAGACCTGTAAAGCTCATCCTTGACTTCCTCCAGCTTGTCCGGCTGGATTATGGCTATTACCAGTTTCATTTATATCCTCCTTATCCTTACAAGGAATTATTCCAATATTGTATACGCTCTTTCGTGATGCTGGGTAAGATCAAGGCCCATGGCTTCTTCTTTCTCTCCCACGCGCACGCCCATCACGAAATCTACTACCTTGTAGATAACCATGCTGACCGCAAAAGAATAGACCAGCGTTACCGCGACTGCCGCGATCTGCACCAGGAATTGCTGCGGATTACCGAAAAACAGGCCGTCCGCCCCGGCAGGATTGACCGCTTTAGAAGCGAACAATCCGGTCGCAAGGGCCCCCCAGACTCCGCCCACGCAATGCACGCCGAAAGCATCGAGGGAATCGTCATAAGCGAACTTCGTTTTGACCTTGCTCACAAAAATAAAACAGAACAGGCTCACCAACAGGCCGATGAAGATGGCCGGGATCACGCTTACGAAACCCGCCGCCGGGGTGATAGCTACCAATCCCGCCACCGCTCCGCTGGCCGCGCCGAGAACGGTAGGTTTACCGTTCTTTATCCATTCTATAAATGCCCAGCTCAAACCCGCGGCAGCGGCCGCGGTGTTGGTGACCACGAACGCGTTTACCGCGAGGCCGTTGGCCGCCAGGGCGCTGCCGGCGTTGAACCCGAACCAACCGAACCATAATAAAGCGGTACCCAGCACTACAAACGGCATATTATGCGGGGTCGGAACGTTCTTATCCAGGTTCTTACGCCTGCCGATAGCGATAGCCGTTGCTAAAGCCGCAATACCGGCATTGATATGCACAACTGTCCCCCCTGCAAAATCAAGGGCGCCGAGTTTTCTCAACCAGCCGCCCATTCCCCAGACCCAATGGCAGACCGGTCCGTATACGAAAGTCACCCAGAGCACTATGAAGGCCAAAAATGCGGAAAACTTCATCCTTTCCGCGAACGCGCCCAGTATCAACGCGGGAGTAATTATGGCAAACATAGCCTGGAAAATCATGAAAGCCTGATGCGGGATAGTGGCCGAATAATCCGCGTAAGGCTCCAGCCCGACGCCGGCAAGCCCCGCCCATTTGAACCCGCCCCAGAAGCCGTCCCCGGGCGCGAAGGAAATACTATAACCATAAAGCACCCATTGAACGCTCAAAAGACAAAGAACTATAAAACACTGCATCAGGATGCTGAGGACGTTCTTCTTCCTAACCATACCCCCGTAAAAGAAAGCCAGACCGGGTGTCATCAACATTACAAGAGCCGAAGAAATCAAAACCCATGCCGTATCACCTGAATTCATTTCATCTCCTTTCAATAGTGAAGCTCCCTGGGCTGCTCCTTGGACAAGGCTTTCGCCGAAGTGCCTCGGACAGGCGCCCGGGGATTTCTGCGGTTTGATTAAATGGATTACAATGCCGCGCTTCCCTTTTCCGCCGTCCTGATGCGGTAAACCTCCTCGACAGGATAAACGAATATCTTGCCGTCTCCGATTTCTCCCGTCCTGGCGGCGTCCATGATTACGCGGACAACGGTATCAAGCTCCTTATCTTCCACCACGACCTCCACCTTGGTCTTGGGGAGTATCCCCACACGATAAATGTCTCCGCGCCATTCCTGCATCGTGCCCTTCTGCTTGCCGTGCCCGTCCACCTGGGTAAGCATCAATCCGGAGAAGCATGTCTTGTCCAGCGCCTTGCGCACGTCTCCGACTTTTTCCGACCTTATCACCGCTTCTATTTTTTTCATCCCGCACCTCCCGGATAGACCGCGCGGATACGCGGATACAATAATAGAGTATTATTCCCATTAGCCACAGTAATTCCGGCTTGAAAGCCGAGGATTTCTGCGGTTTGGATGAAGCTCCCCGGGCTGAAGCCCGGGGTTTCTTTCTCGATTCACCCCGTGTCATAAGATGCCGGTAGAAATCATCGGACTCTCCACGGACCGAACAGGCCGCGGTTTAATCATAAATCTTGATACTAACGCCCGCTCCTTTACCGCCGAAGCATAAAAAAACGCCTTGCCTCCGGCCCTTGGATTCCGGAAGCAAGACGCCTCTGTCTTATTTAAGCTCAAGCCTTTATAACAGGTCGTTGTCTCTATTTAACGCACATCCTTGTGCATAAGCTAAGGTGCAACCGGGTTAGAACCCGGAGAGCTTCATTACTACAAGTAAAGAAATCCGGTTTTTGGTAACACCTCCTCACTCCGCGGCCAGAGATAAAAGCTTTACCCTCATTCTTTTCCGCAGCCTTACCACCAGCACATGCGAGACGCCGAGTTCGGCCGCGATCTCCCTGACCGTGAAACCCTGCAGGCTCAAATGCAATATTTCGTGTTCTCTTTTATCGCGGCACGCAGAGCGCATCTCCTTTTCCACGACTCCGGCGTGCAGCGATTCGAACGGCTCAGGCGAAGAAAGGCACGATAGCCTGTCCTCGGCCCCGGGCTCTTCGGTCAGCAACGCCTCCAGGCTCAGTGTATTCTTTTTGTCGTATTTTTTTCTTATGTAATTCTTAAGATGAAAATAACATCCCTGGAGTATGTAACTGTCTGTCTTGCCGGCAAGCCGCCCGAGCTCGAATTCCTGCCAAAGTCTGACCGCCGCCTCCTGGAAAAGATCTTCTTCGTTGAAAAAGGTGAATTTCCCGTTAAGTTTATGCGTTATTCCCTTCAGCCGCGGGGACAACCTCTTAAGCAGGTCAGGGTAACTCATGGTTTTTGTCCGTTGGTGATCGGCATCCTGCGGTCCTTACCGAACGCCCTGGGCGTGATCTTTATCCCGGGAGGAGACTGCCGGCGCTTATATTCGCTCCCGTCTACCAGCGAAACCACCCTGCGCACGTCTTTTTCCTGGAAGCCGGCGGCGATGATATCCTGCGCCGAAGCATCCTCTTCAATATACAGCTTCAATATGGGGTCCAGCACGCCATAAGGCGGAAGGGTATCGCTGTCCTTCTGCCCCGGGCTCAGTTCAGCCGTGGGTTCGCGTGATATAACGCTTTCCGGTATGACTGGGGAGCGGCGGTTGCGGTACGCGGCCAGCCTGTAAATAAAAGTCTTCGGCACGTCCTTCAAGACCGCGAACCCTCCGGCGAGATCCCCGTAGATGGTAGAATACCCCACACTCATCTCCGACTTATTTCCCGTGGCGAGCACCAGCCACCCGAATTTATTGGACAAGGCCATAAGCAGCGCGCCTCGTATGCGCGCTTGCAGATTTTCTTCCGTGCAATCCCTCGGCAGTCCGCTGAACTGTTCTTCCAGGCTCAGCAGGTAAAGCCGAAAAATCGGCTCGATGGATATGCGCTTGAATCCGATGCCCAGCCCGCGGGCAAGCTTTAGGGCGTCGTCATGAGACTGTTTGGAAGTATACCTGGCAGGCAGGAAAACGCCGGTCACGTTTTCGCTGCCGAGCGCGTCGGCGGCCAGCGCAGCGGTGAGCGCCGAATCTATCCCGCCGCTAAGGCCCAGCACCGCCTTTTTAAAACCGTTCTTGCGAAAATAATCTTTCAAACCGAGAGTCAAAGCGGAATAAACCTCCTCTTCCTGCTCCAAAGAATGTTCCGGCCTGCGGCAGACAGCCCGCTCCAGGGTAAAGAGCTCTTCCTTGAAGACAGCGGCGCGCGATAGCACCCCGCCGGCAGACGATATGAACATACTCCCGCCGTCGAACACCAGTTCATCCTGCCCTCCCACAAGATTGACATAAGCTACCGGCACTCCGCACTCCGCGGCGCAGCGGCAAAGGGTATCACTGCGTTCTGCGACCTTGCCGATATGGTAGGGCGAAGCGCTGATATTGACCAGGACTTTCGCGCCGGTCCTGGCCTGTTCGTATACCGGGCCGGGCGCGTGCCAGATATCCTCGCAGATGCTGATCCCCAGAGATAGGCCGTCGATATTAAAAACCGGGGCCTCCTTACCCGGTGCGAAATAACGTTTTTCGTCGAACACGCCGTAGTTAGGCAGCAGGATTTTACGGTAGACGCCGGCGAGTTTACCGCGGACGGCCGCCGCGGCGGCGTTATATAATTTTTCTCCGTCGGTATCAACGAACCCGAAAATGACAATCATATCGCCGGTGGAAGCGACTATTCTCCTGAACTGCTCCAGGTTGCCGGCGATAAAAGAGGGCTTTAACAGCAGGTCTTCCGGAGGATAACCGGTGACGGCCAACTCCGGGAAAACGGCGATTTTATCTCCTTCGGCGGCCGCCAGCCGGCTGAATTCGATGATCTTCTGCGCATTGTCCCGCACACCCCCTACCGTACAGTTGATCTGTGCCAAAGCGATCTTTTCCACGATGAACCCATCCTTAAACCGCTTCTCAGCGGGTAAAAAAAATCCTGAAAGCTGTGTTGCGGCTTTCAGGACCACGTTATCCGGGAAAAACAAAAAAGGCGTCTGCAATGATTCGCAAACGCCTTTGTCTATTACGCCTTCGTAATATGCTTAAATTATATCATTATCGCCGTTCTCTGTCAAGATTCTATTTTAGCTTCCACATCTATCACGTCGCTCCTGCGGCCGGACCCTTTGCGCGGGCTCCCGCCGTTATTCCCGCCCCGGCTGTTGAAAAGAATCCCCAGCAGCAGGTTTATCGCGCTGTAAAAGAAAGCCCCCAGAAGGGCGTTGCCGTAACCGTCCACATGGAAACCGGTTACTACTCGCGAGACGGCGTAGAAAAGCAGTCCGTTTATAAAGAAAATGAACACGCCAAAGCTGAGCAGGTTAATCGGAAGGGTAAGAAAAATCAGTACCGGCTTAAGAAAGAGGTTGAAAAGACCGAGCACCAGCGCGGCCGTAAGGGCCGCCTGCCAGTTCGTAATGCTTATGCCCGGGCAGAGTTGCGCCGCCAGGACAAGGGAAATCACGTTAAGCGTTAATCTAATGATAACTAACATAATTACGGTTACTTTTATTTCCGGAGCGATTTTAGCGCCGTCAGAAATAAAGACACCCGCCCTGTATCCGGGCGGGTGTCTTATTATTGGTTGCGGGGAGAGGATTTGAACNNGACCTTCAGGTTATGAGCCTGACGAGCTACCAAACTGCTCCACCCCGCGAATCTATCTCTATTGATTGCCCGGCCGTCCGTTATCCGGGACTATTTTTACGGGCACCTCGCCTTTTCTTACCACCCCGAGTTTCTCCCTGGCCAGCCTTTCCTGGTAAATAGGGTCGCTTTCTATACGTTTCAGCTCTTCTTCCAGCAAGGCGTTCTCGATGGTCAAACGCTTGATCTTTACGCCAAGATCACGGTTTTTATCCTTCAATTCCTGCAGTCTGGTATACCCCGGCAGAAAAAGTATGACCAGGAAAACCGTTATTCCGAATAGACAAAACGCCTTTCTCAACATACATCTTCACTTCTTCCAGGCTCTGCCGGCGTAAACCGCCCGGGAGCCGAGTTCCTCTTCTATTCTCAAAAGCTCATTATACTTGCATACCCTGTCCGTTCTGGAAAGGGAACCGGTCTTGATCTGTCCGGCGTTGGTGGCCACCGCGATATGCGCGATGGTAGTATCCTCGGTTTCCCCCGAACGGTGAGAAATTATGGCTCCGTATTTGTTCTTCGCCGCCATCTCGACGACCTGCAGGGTCTCGGAAAGAGACCCGATCTGGTTGACCTTTACCAGAATGGCGTTGCCTATCCCCTCGCTTATCCCTTTAGTAAAAATGGCGGGATTAGTCACAAACACGTCGTCTCCCACAAGCTGCATCTTCTTCCCGAGCTGCTCCGTCAATTCCCGCCAGCCGTTCCAGTCGTGCTCGGAAAGGCCGTCTTCCATAGAGACCAGCGGATACTTCGAAAGCCAGCCGGAATAGATATCGACCATTTCCCCGGATGTTTTCAGACCGCCCTCAAAAGAGTATTTTCCGTCCTTGTAAAAAGAGCTTGATGCGCAGTCAAGCGCCAGGTAAATATCCTTGCCGGGTTTATAACCGGCTTTCTCTATGGCGAGCATTATCAATTCGAGCGCCTCTTCGTTGGATTTCAGCGAGGGGGCGAACCCTCCCTCATCCCCGACTGAAACCGACAGCCCGCGTGATTTCAGAAGCGCCTTCAACGCGTGGAACACCTCGACGGCAGCGCGCAGAGCCTCGCTGAAACACGGAGCGCCCGCCGGCATTATCATGAATTCCTGTATGTCCAGGTTGTTATCGGCATGCATGCCGCCGTTAAGAATGTTCATCAACGGGACCGGCAGGGTAACGCCTTTACCCTTGCCGAGAAATTTATATAGAGGCTTGCCCGCTTCGGCGGCCGCGGCCTTGGCCACCGCCATGGAGACGCCGAGGATCGCGTTGGCGCCCAGTTTACCCTTATTCTCGGTGCCGTCCAGGCCGATCATTATCTTGTCCACTGCCTTGAAATCCGCCGGAGAGTTCTTCACCGCCTTGGCTATCACGATATTGACGTTATCCACCGCCTTCAAAACGCCTTTGCCGAGGTATCTGCTTTTATCTCCATCTCTTAATTCCAGGGCCTCTTTTTCGCCCGTGGACGCTCCGGAAGGAACGGCTGCCCGGCCCATCACCCCGGAATCCAGCGTTACATCCACCTCTATCGTGGGATTACCGCGCGAATCCAGCACCTGGCGCGCGAATACTTTCTTGATTTTTGACATTTAAACCATGCTCCTTTTATGTAATTGTTGAAGAAGGATGATTCGGAAAACCGCGGGCTGAAACCAGCGGATTTTTATTATATGCCTTAACCGGCCGGCGGTCAAGGGAAATTACGCCTCTTTCAGGAACGGATATCCTTGGCGAGTATTATCGCCTCGGCTATCTCCTTCATAGTCTTGCGTTTGTCCATACTCTGTTTCTGGATCAACCTGAACGCCTCGGAAGGCGGCATATTGGCGTCCTGCGATAATATCTCTTTGGCGCGCTCTATGAGCTTGCGGGTCTGCAGGGCTTCTTCGGCGCTGCGCGCCCTCAGGTCGAGTTCGGCGTTCTCAATGGCGGCGGCGGCCGNNGCGCGGCGACGGTAGTAAGAATGTCCAATTCGGCGGGGCTGAACTCATGCTCCTCGGAAGTATAACAATTAAGCGCCCCTATCACTTTGCCTTTAACGGCCAGGGGCACGCTGGCCAGAGACACTATTGCCTCGCTCCTGGCTATCTCACGGTTGACATACCGCCTGTCCTTCCTGACGTCCCTGGAACAGAGCAGCTTGTTATCTTTGGCCACCATCCCGGCGATGCCCTCGCCAAGCTTGATGTTGGGCTTATTATTGTATCTCTCAGAGACCGACTGGGTAGATTTGATCACCAGTTCCTTGGTCTCCGGGTCCAGCAGCATCAAAGAACATATCTTGGACTGCATAACCTCGGCCGTGACGTGAACTATAAGTTTAAGCAGCTCATCGAGATACATCCCTGAACTTATCAGTCTGGCCACCCTGGCCAGGGCGTTTATCTGTCTCAGATAAATCTGGTAGTTATCTTTCTTGCCTGCGGACGAACGTTCTCTTTTTTTCTCTGTCATTTCGCTTTCTGTTGTCTGGCTGTAGCGGGCGGGATACGCGGGCCGCGCCGGTTAAAGTATCGGTAAATATTTGTTTATCTCATACCGGGTAACCTGGGACTTGTATTCATCCCACTCCATTTTCTTGTTGCGGATGAAGAACTCGAAAAGTTTGACCCCCAGGGCTTCTTTGACTATTTTGCTCTTCTCGGTGACCTGTATGGCCTCCAGCAGGTCGTCGGGAAGAGAATCTATCCCCTGCTTGCTTCTTTCCTCCTCATCCATGCGGTAAATATTGTCGTTTGCCGGCGGAGCCAGTTTATATCCGCGTTTCATTCCTTCAAGGCCGCAGGCGAGCATAACCGAGAAAGCCAGGTATGGATTGCAGGCCGGATCCGGCGAACGGTATTCTATGCGCGTGGATCTCTCTTTCCCGGGTTTATACATAGGCACGCGTATAAGCGCGGAGCGGTTCATCTGCGCCCAGCATATATACACGGGTGCCTCATACCCCGGAATCAACCTTTTGTATGAATTGACCCACTGGCTGGTTATGGAAGTGATCTCCCTGGAATGCTTTAGCAATCCGGCGGTATACGCTTTGCCGGCGGGCGAAAGATGGTATTTGTCGGACGGATCAAAAAAGGCGTTCTTGCCGCCCTTAAACAGCGACTGGTGGACGTGCATGCCGGAACCGTTGATCCCGTAGATCGGCTTAGGCATAAAAGTTGCGTATACGCCGTGCTTGCGCGCGATCTCTTTCACCACCAGGCGGTAGGTCATTACGTTATCTGCCATACGCAACGCATCCCCGTAACGCAGGTCGATCTCGTGCTGGCTGGGCGCCACTTCATGATGGCTGTATTCGACGGCGATGCCCATAGATTGCAGCGCCGAGATGGTATCCCTGCGCAGGTCCTGGGCGACGTCCAGGGGAACAAGGTCAAAATAACCGCCGTTATCGAGCGGCTGCGGGACGGAGGAATTGCTGAAATAAAAATACTCGAGCTCCGGTCCGACGTAATAGGTATAGCCCATCTCTTTCGCCGCAGCCAGGTTACGCTTAAGGATGTAACGCGGGTCTCCTTCAAACGGCCTGCCGCCGGGCTCGTATATATCGCAGAACATACCGGCGGTAAGGTGTCTATCCTGGGCGCTCCAAGGGATGACGGAGAACGTGTCCGGGTCGGGCCTTGCGACCATATCCGACTCTTCCACCCTGGCGAACCCTTCCACCGAGGAGCCGTCAAACCCCATGCCTTCTTCCAGCACGCGCTCCAGTTCGTCCGCCGTTATGGTAAACCCCTTAAGGAACCCCAGAACGTCGGTAAAACAGAGCCGGATAAAACCGATGTCCTTGTCCTTTACCAGCTTTATTATTTCTTTTCCGGTCATCTTCGCCATAACCGCGCTCCACTCGTCCGCTTCATTTCCTGTTCCTTTCAAGGAACCTCTGCATCCTGCCCAGCGCTTCTTTTATCTTGTCCATCGCCGCGGCGTAAGAGATACGAACGTATCCCTCGCCGTTGTCCCCGAAAGCGGTGCCCGGGACGACGGCGACCTTCTCTTCTTTGAGCAGCCGCCGGCAGAATTCTATGGATGACAATCCGCTCTTCTTCACCGAAGCGAAGGCATAAAAAGCCCCCTGCGGCAGGGCGCAATCGAGGCCGATACGATTCAACCCGTCCACGATGAAAGAACGCCTGCGGCGGTATTCCCGCTTCATCTCCTCCATCGAGTCGCGTCCGGTCAGCAAAGCCTCGCAGGCCGCCATCTGCGACATGATCGGAGCGCAAAGCATCATATATTGATGTATCTTTGTCATTGCCGCGATAATCTGGACAGGCCCGCAGGCGTATCCCACGCGCCAGCCGGTCATGGCGTAACTCTTGGAGAACCCGTTCAACAAAAGCGTGTTCTCTTTGGCCCCCGGCAGGGACGCGAATGAAGTATGTTCGAAATCGTAAGTGAGGTCCGCGTATATTTCGTCGCTGACGCACATAACTCCGTGTTTGAGCAGTATCCGGTTG
>DIEK01000075.1 GCA_002418595.1 Candidatus Omnitrophica bacterium UBA5776
TCCCGCGGTCTCTATGCCGCGGACGCGGCAGCCGAAGACCGTTTGCACACCGAGTTTCTTCAATTCCGCGAGCAGAACGCGCAGGACCCCGGAGGCTCCCCCGCTGCGCGGGAATATCCTGCCTTGCCGCTCCACCGCCAGTTCAAGGCCGCGTTCAGCGAAAAAAGCGGTAAGTTCCGGGTAATAGAATTTATCCAGCGCGTTCCTGAGGAATGCCCCTTGCCCGGAAAACCTGCGGAAAAATTCTTCACGGGAACAGGCGTTGGAGAGATTACAACGGCCCTTGCCGCTCAAAAGGAGCTTCTTTCCGCAGGAGGCGTTCCGCTCCAACAGAAGCACCCGCCGTCCTATCCGGCCGGCGCCTATAGCCGCCATCATGCCGGCCGGGCCGGCGCCTATCACGATTATGTCAGCTCCGGAAGCTTTCATTTAAGCACATTCCTTAGATTTTACACGCCAAACGGCGCTCCGCCATTTAAGGCGGGAAAAGAGGACGCCGCTATCCGAAAAGGTCTTTGAAACGCGGGATAGAGAAGGATCAAACTTCGAACTCCGATATCTTGAATATAGATTCCAGTTTCAAGCCGGACGCGGCGAGGTTACTCTCGGCGTTTTCCTGTCTGTCCACGATCACCAAGGCGCGGGAAACCGTTATACCCGCGTTATCCAGGGCGGTTTTGGCCTCTATCAACGCCCCCCCGGTAGTGGCGACGTCATCCACCAGCACGACCTCGGCGCCGCGCGCTATGGACGGACCTTCAATCTGTCTTTGCATACCGTGACCTTTAGAGGCCTTACGCACTATGAAGGTCTTCACCGGCGTCCCCCGCAAATGGCTCAAGCAGGCCAGCGCCCCGGCTATGGGGTCTGCTCCCAGAGTGGGACCGCCCACCGCATCGGGTAAAGCGTCTTTGAGCATCTCAAGGAATATCCCCGCGGTCAAGAAAGCCCCTTCCGGGGTAAGCGTGATCACCCTGCCGTCGAGATAATAGCCGCTCTTTTTTCCGGAAGAAAGGGTGAAGTCCCCCTTCTTCAACGCCTCTTCCTGAAGCAAGGCGAACAATCTTTTACGCATATCCTGGAGTGAAAGTTCTACGCACATTACAGCTCCTTTTGCCGGTAATCCATACAGCGGACGGATCCTCTATTTACGCACTTTGCTGATCTTGGAAGGAAGAATGATGATCTCCACGCGCCGGTTCTGACGCCTGCCCGCCGCGGTATCATTGGAAGCCACCGGCCTGTATTCGCCGTAACCGTTGACGGATAAACGCTGCGGCGAGACCCCGCATTCGTCTATGAAATAATGCAGGACGGAAAGCGACCTGCCGGTGGAAAGCTCCCAATTGGAACGCCAGCCGGAATGTCTTATCGGCACGTCGTCGGTGTGCCCTTCTACCGCCACCCTGGCGTCGGGGACATCGTTATTCAGCACGCGCGCCACTTTGCGCAGTATCGGCTTGGCGCTTTCCCTTATCCAGACCTTGCCGGAATCGAAGAAAATTTCGGCCATAAAGGTAATCACCAGGCCGCGCTCGGTCATCTGCAGTTTGGCCTTGTAATCGTTGAGCTCGCTGTTAAGGCTCTCCGCGAGGTCACGCTTCGCCTTTTCCAGGTCGCTTATCTTTTCGCGCGAAGACTCCATTAGCTCGGCGTTGCGCACGGAAAGCTCGTCCTTCTGCCGGCTCAACTCTGTCAGCTTTTGATTCAAATCGCGCACGCGGCTTTGACATTCTTCCGCGGACCTGGCTTGTTCCAGCGTTCCACAGCCGGACAAGAACACAGCCGCCGTCAATAAACCGAAAACCGCAAGATTCTTAAACATTCTCCCTCCCCCCGGTAGATATATCACAGGACCGCGAAAGACAAAAAAGCGCGTGATCCGCATTCTTACTCCGCCGTCATCCGCTGTGTCGCGCCGCAACTTCCCGCCGTCCTGCAGGCCCCGGATCAAATAAGCGCCAGGTATTCCTTACCGTCGGTCAACGGATTCAGGGCCCGCTCCACCTCCACGGTTCCGGCGAGCTTGCGCAGGTCCAGTATCTCTTTGGCGCCCTGCGCGTCCTGTACCTCGACCAGAGGATGAAAGATGTCGTCCGGATTCTCGTCCCTGACCACGGCTATCCTGCCGTCGCTGAGTTTAAGCAATGTGCCTACGGGCCAGACCCCCATGATCCTGAAGAAGCTGTCCAGCAGTTCAGGATCGAAAGACGTGCCGCGGTCCTTTATCATTATATCGTATATGACGTTCGGCGGATAATCATTTTTGTAGCTGCGCCTCTGCGAGAGCGCGTCGTAAACGTCGCAGATCGCTATTATTTTAGACGCCGTAAGCGTCGAACGCCGCACAGCAAGCCGCGGATACCCCTTCAGGTCATACTTAAGGTGGTGCTCGAAAGCCACAACCGACGGCAATACCCCCAGGGAAGAGGAATACTCCAGCAGTATCTCCGCGCCGAGCGAGGAATGGCTTCTTATCCGGTCGAACTCCTCTTCGGTAAGTTTACCCGGCTTGGTTATTATTTTACGCGAAATGTAAAGCTTTCCTATATCGTGGAACAGACCGGCCATGCCTATTTCGTTGACGTCCTCTTTCGGAAAACCGAGTTTCGCCGAGAAATACATGCCCAGGATCGCCACGTTCATCAGGTGCACGAACGTGCCGGCATCGTACCTTTTTACCGTGGCAAGCTTCAGGAACTCCTGGTAACGCCCGGTAAGCATCTCCGTGATGTTGTTCAGCGTCATGCGGACGCTCAGGACGTCGGCCTTCTCTCCGGTCAGCAGGGCGTCTATCGCCGAAGAGAAGCGGGAGAGGGAATCTTCATATATCTTGAAAACGGATTCCCCGGGCTTATCCTTATCCTTCTCTTCCCCGCCGGCCACGCCGAGCTTTCCGACCGTTATATTGCGTATATTCCTCTGCTCGAGACAGACCTGCGGGTCGGGGTCGTTCTGGTCGGAGGAAACCGCCAGGAAAACCACGAAACGTTCAAGCTCCTCTAAAGTGAGGCCCTGCGAGAACGATATGCGTTCGATCCCCCGGGAAGTGAGGTATTCTATGACCGGCTGAAGCAGCCTGCTCAAGTCGAAGAATATCTCCTTCTCGAAAGCCAGCTCATTGCCGACCAGCCCGATCACCAGTTCGTTCCTGTGCCGGAACAGATCAAGCAGGTTCTCGTAAACCGCGGGAATGGACTCCCTGAACTTGACGTGGTCCGTGCCGTAAAGCCTGGCTTTCTGCAAAGCGATCACCAGCCCTCTGAATGTCTTTTCTATTTTTTCAGTCATCTCAGATACCGCAGGGCCTCGGACGCCCTGCGCCTTAATGCCGCGTTCCAGAAGAAAGGCCGCCTGCTCAATAATTCCAGAGAAGGAACGGCGGCTTTAAAAGAGGCTTCCTGCGCCGCGGTTATGTTGGCTATCAACAGATTGTTCTTTTTTCCCCACGGGCTGGGGATGCCGAAAAGAATACGCGCCGCCTCCATTTCTCCTTTCCCCTCTTCCGCCAGCATCACCAATGTTTCCCTCTTCAGGGAAACGTCCTCCTCTGCCTCAAGCACCCGGAGCAAAAAACCATCGTCCGGATGCCGAAGCGTGCTCATTGCCTCCAGGATACGCTTGCGGAGAAAAATGTTGGAAAACCCGTAAATATCCTGCAATATCTTCTGCGCCGCCGGAACGCCGGTTGTCTCCAAAGAAGAGATCAGCCGGTCGAGGAAACCGATATCTTCGGATTTCAACCTAAGGCGCGCGTAAAAACCCTCCATTTCTTCCGGAAAAAGTCCGATAAAAAGATTCAGCGCGCAGGAGGTCATCACGCCTTCCTCGAATATCTTGTGGAGGTAAAAATCCGGCCCCTTGGTGCTGGCGGACACCATCTCCAGCAAAGAAGTGTCCTGAAAATTGTCGTCCCATATCAATTCTTCCACAAAAGAAACCACCAGCCTGCCCAGATGCTCCGTGATCTCTTTCGGGAGAGGATAGTCGCTGATCCTGCGGGACTCCATTATATCGACAAGACTGTGGACGTAATCCGTATCGGCGGCCGCGATTATTTTACTCCAGTCTGATTCCAGCTTTCCGGTTATCACCGCGGCGCGCCCGGGGTCCCTTTCCTGCGTCAAGAGGTTCAAAAGCATATAGAAATAATTCCCTTCCAGCACCTCTCTGTCGAGCGACTGCGCGCTTCCGAAAGAAGCGTTCTGCAGAAAAAGCATGAGTGAAGTGCGGTAAGTGCCGGGGAGGTCGGCGGCGGCCTCTCCGGAAAAAAGCTTCTCTATCCTCTTGGCGATCTTATCTCCGGATGAGAGCGGTTCCTTTTTCAGCATGTCAACGGTCAGCGCGGCTATGTCGGCGTGATTGCGGCCCTCCGCCAGGCGGCTGAAGAGACTAAGGCTCAGCATATCAAGGCCGTCTCTTTCGACCAGTTCTCCGCTTAAGATGGCCGCGAAATCCTCATCCGTGCAATTCCGGAAGAATCTGCGCAGTTTCGCGACCTGGGTCTGATCAAGTTCCTTCGAGCGGTCATTAAGGGCGGTCTCCGCGATCCCGCTTACGCACTCGCGAAAACCCGTCTTATCGTTATGAGAGAGATAATCCAGAAAACGGTTCACATTCTGCGACGTCTCTTCATCTTCCAATAACTGCGACATCCCCAGCCGCCGCGCCGCGCCTTTAAAATCTTTGACCATCTGTTTAACCAGATTATGAGCGGCCTGCTTGTCGTTCTTCGCCATCACCTCCTCAAGCAGGTAATGCCAAACCTGGGTGGAGTCGCCGGCGCCGCCCTCCAGCAGATCCTGATAATCAAGATCATCCACCGCCACGAAGTGTAAAGAATAACGGTTCAACAGGGAATTTATACCGCCTTGTTTGGCGATATCTTTAGGAGAAAAAGTGACGGCTGAAAGGAAAATAGCGAGCTCCTCGGAGGTGATGCCGGGAAAAAAAGAGACGCTTTTTATCTTGCGCTGGTGCAGTGAAGCCGCCAGTTCCCCGTAGGAAGCGGCCCCGGCGAATTCCCTCCCGGCGATAACCAGCCTGTCCGGCATCACGCCGATGGTCACGGTTATCCCGGACGCAAGGACCTCGTTTATCTTGTCGCGAAGTTCCTCCGCTGATTTCTTGAAAGAAGGATGCTCCGGAGGATAAAGCGACGAGACGTTCAGGGACGCCCGCAATACGCGGACAAAATCATCCAGCAGCGTGGGGTCCGAATTCATTCCGGACGGTCGTAACGACTGGTCGTCGGTCTTTTTTTCTTCCGCCATTATATTATCCCCAGGAACGCCAGCGCGCAGATCGTCTTGGCGTCCGTTATACCGCCGCGGCGGAACAATGCCGCGGCTTCTTTTGCCGTCGCAGGGACGTTCTCCATGAACTCGTCCCTCTCCCTCCTGCACTCGCCCTTCAGGCAGGACCCCGCGCGGTAGATAACTATCTTCTCCGTGGAATATCCCGGCACCGGGTATATCTCCCCCAGCCTGGTGAAAGCCCGGGAACGCAAGCCGGTCTCCTCCGCGAGCTCCCGCTCCGCGCAACTTCGATAAGGCTCGCCGCGGCGCCTGGTCCCGGCAGGGAACTCGTAAATGTATCGCCCGANNGGTATTGTCTGATCATAATCAAGGAGCCGTTCTTCAAAAACGGCGCCACAAGCACCGCTCCGGGATGCCCGACTACCTCGGTCAAGACAGTTCCTCCGTCCGGCAGCGCAAGGCTTTTCAAGGAAAGGTCTATCACTTTCCCTTTATACACGCGCCGGACCTTCATACCTCGCCGTCCAGGAAATCGAACATCCTGTCGTCAAGAGCCTCACCCTCACCGCCGCAACCGGGATACGCACCGCGTCCCCGCCGGCCGGTTGAATTCCAGGGAAAAACGTCCTCCTTATCGATGGAATCCGCCACCCCCGGCAGTTCAAGGAACCTGGAGACCCGGTTGAACGGCGTCAAGAGATTGCGCGCGTTCTCCCTGTGAAAGGTAAGAATAAGCCTGCCGCGGGCCCTGGTTATCGCGACGTAAAAAAGCCTTTGCTCCTCCTCCATTTCCTCCGGTTTCTCGAAGGAAAAACCGCTGGGGAAAACCCCGTCCTGCATGCCGATCAGGTAAACGTTGTCCCACTCCAGCCCCTTGGCGGAATGGATGGTGGAGAGGACAATGCCTCCGCGTTCTTCGCACTGTTGCGGCGGGTCTATGGCCAGCGAAGCCAGGAGTTCGTCGGCCGAGGCGCTGTGCGCCACGATCTCTCGCAGAGCGGTGAAGTCGCCGTTTCTCAAATGCCAGTCGTCGAACCTGTCCCGGAAAAACGGCGCGTAATATTCAAGTATCATATCGAAACGCAGGGCGAGGTCCGGTTCAGACGAAGCCTTCTCCAGAAAAAACGCCAGTTTCTCGAGGGCGGACTTGAGCCCGCCTTTGAATTTACCCGAACGAAGGATGGAGGCGTAAACCCTCATCCCTCCGCGGCAATGCCGGATCTCGGAGATCACCCGCTCGGCCGTCTTCTCTCCCACGCCGTCGTTCATCTTGAGCACCCTTCGCCAGGCCAGTTCGTCGGAAGGATTGTGCGCTAGGCGAAAAAGACAGACGGCGTCTTTTATGTGAGCGGCCTCGTAGAATTTCATGCCCCCGAAAACCCTGAAGGCGATTCTTCTCCTGCCAAGCTCCGCCTGCAAAGGGATGGAAACGTAGGCGGAGCGAAAAAGCACGGCCTGTTCCCCGGGGCTTTGTCCGGCCGCCAGCGCCTCTTCCAGCCGGGAAGCAAGCCAGCAGGCCTCGTCGTAGGCGTCGCCGAACATAAAAAAAGCCGGCCGTTCGCCGTCGCGGGAATGCGCGGAGACCAGCGACTTGTCGTATTTGTTCTCCATGCTGCGCAGGACGCTGTTGGCAAGGTCTAAAATGGGCTGGGTGCTCCTGTAATTGTCCTGCAGTTTGACTATTTTGCAGCCGCGGTAAACTTCGGAGAATTTCATGATGTTGCGGTGAGAAGCGCCGCGGAAACCGTAAATACTCTGGGCGTCGTCTCCGACCACCATCACGTTGCCGTGCGGTTCCGCCAGCAGGCGGGTTATCTCACCCTGCAGCCTGTTGGTGTCCTGGAACTCGTCCACCATGACAAATCTGTAGGAAGAGATGAAAGAAGCGCGGACTTCCTCTTTCTCAAGCAAAGCCTTCATCAAAACAAGGATATCGTCATAGTCCACGTATCCGTTCTTGCGTTTGAAATCGCAGTATCTGGAACGCAGGGAGGAGATATCCCCGGAAAAAGGAAGGAAATGCCGATAATCCCCGGCCAGCACATCCTCGACGCTGAGGGACCTGTTGACGCAGGCGCTGATTATGGAGCGGACGGTATCTTTCTTGGGGAATCTCTTGTCCTGGACTGAGCGGTCCATACAGCGTTTTATAGCCTCGCCGGCGTCATCCTCATCCATTACGGAGAAGTTCTCAGGCAACCCGGCTGACGCGTAATACCTGCGCAGGAGCCTGTACCCGAAGGAGTGGAACGTGCCTCCTTCGACGCGGCTGCAGCGCCTGTCATGCCCGGCGGCGCGTTCGAGCATCCTGCGCGCCGCCTCGCGGGTAAAAGTAAGCAGAAGTATGGAAGACGGATCAACCCCTTCTTCCACCAGCCGCAGAACCCTGTACTCTATGACCCTTGTCTTTCCCGACCCCGCGCCGGCGATCACCAGCACCGGGCCGTTCACGGTGTTTACCGCGGATAACTGCGCCTCGTTAAGCTGAGCCTTCAGGTCCACCATAGTTTATTTATCGTCTCAACGACTCTATGCGGTATTTCAGCGTTCCGGCCGGTATCTCGATCTCCACGACCTCGCCCGCCTTGTGCCCCAGGAGCGCCTTGCCTACCGGTGAGGAAACCGATATCTTGTTCTGCGCGTAATCCGCCTCAACCTCGGCGACAAGCATATACTCGAATTCTTCTCCGGTCTCCATATCGTGCAGCTTGACGGTGGCGCCTATCAGGACCTCGTCCTTGGACATCAGGGCATCGTCTATGATACGGCATTTGCCGAGTTTCGCTTCCAGTTCCGCTATACGCTTTTCGTTGTGCGCCTGCGCGTCCTTGGCAGCGTCGTATTCGGCGTTCTCGCTGATGTCTCCGTAAGCCCTGGCTTTTTCTATCTCCCTGGCAATCTCTCGCCTGCGCACGGTGCGCAGACGCTCAAGTTCTTCCGTCAGCTTATCGTAACCCGGCCTGGTAAGATATATTTCTCCGCTATCCATTATTTACCTCCATAACATCCCCGCTATATAGGCCCGGCCCCTATCAACGCCTTTTGAGACCGGATAGATAAGCTCTTGCGGGGCAAGGGTAAAAGGCTTCTTCCGCCTTTTTTGTATTTTACCTTACTTTCCGGACGACGCCTTTCCCTGGTTGGCAACGGAAGACACGGCCCTGGCTATCTCCTCGGGGTCTCCGAGATAATAATGCCGCAGGGCGCGCAGATCGCCGTCGAGCTCATACACCAGCGGGATGGCCGTGGGTATGTTCAACCCCACGATATCCTTGTCGGAAACGTTGTCCAGATATTTGACCAGGGCGCGCAGGCTGTTGCCGTGGGCGGCGATGATCACGTTCTTCCCGGAACTCACCGCGGGCGCTATGGTCTCATGCCAATAAGGAAGGAACCGCGCCACGGTGTCTTTCAGGCATTCGCTCGTCGGCATATCCTCCGCGGAAACATCCCAGTAACGCGGATCGCCGCCGGAATACCTCGGGTCGGTCTTCTCCAGGGCCGGGGGCCGGATGTCGTAACTGCGCCGCCAGATAAGCACCTGTTCCTCTCCGTATTTCGCCGCCGTCTCGGATTTGTTCAATCCCTGCAACGCGCCGTAATGCCGCTCGTTCAGGCGCCAGGAATTACGCACCGGTATCCACATCAGGTCCATCCGGTCCAGCACGCTCCAGAGGGTCCTGATAGCCCTTTTCAGCACCGAAGTAAAGGCGATGTCGAAAGTATATCCTTCTTTCTTAAGCAGGTCGCCGGCTTTCACCGCTTCAGCGGCCCCCTTTTCGGAAAGGTCCACGTCGGTCCATCCGGTGAACCTGTTCTCTTTGTTCCAAACGCTCTCCCCGTGTCTTATAAGGACTATCTTTTTCATCATATCTCCTCGCGCGCAATGTCATAAGAAAATCTGTTTAACGAGGGATATTTTAACATGCCGTATAAATTATTCAAGGGTTCTTTGCAGTTTGACAAACGAAAAAGCAACTGTTATTATATGTCCTATGTTACGCGGCCTGTTCAAGGGGTTACGGGACATCGTGTATCCGCCCGTCTGCCTTTCCTGCCGCGCCAGCCTGAAAAATAAAGGCTCGGTGGACGAAGCGGTCTGCGCCGAATGCTGGGGGGCGATCCGCATGAACGCCCCTCCTTTTTGCGAAGGATGCGGCAGGCACTTCCCGGCGGGGACCGGACGCTGTCCCGCCTGTTCCGGCAGGCATTTTCACTACGACCGTTCCTTCGGGGCCTGCCGGTACGACGACAGGATAAAAGAACTGTTGCACGCTTTTAAATACGGAGGCAGGGACTACCTGGGCAGAACTCTCGGCAGGCTGCTGGCCGCTTTCTACCGGGAATATGATTTCCTGTTCGCTTCCGCGGAAATCCTGATCCCCGTCCCTCTTCATCCTTCCAGGCTGAGAGAGAGGGAGTTCAACCAGTCGGCGATATTCTGTGAATGTCTTGCTTCAGCGTCCGGGAAGACGGTGGCCGGCGGTATGCTCCTGAGACGAACGCGGACCCGCCCGCAGGCCGGGCTAGAAAAAGAAGACAGGATACTGAATGTACGCGGGTGTTTCCTGGTCGAAAACGGGGCTCCGCTGGCAGGAAAACACATACTGCTGGTAGACGACGTGCTTACCACCGGGGCCACCCTCTCGGAAGCCGCGAAAGCGCTGAAGGACGCCGGCGCCTCGGAAGTGACCGCGCTGGCCCTGGCAAACTGACCGACAGCACACTGTTAATATGAAAATATTACGCGATTATTTTCTCGGTGAATTCATCTTCCCCTTCTTCCTGGCTCTGGGAGTGCTCACCTTCGTGATGCTCCTGGGTAACCTGTTGAAGATCACCGACCTGATCATAAACAAGGGCGTGGACATCTTCAGCGTGATGAAGCTTTTCCTGCTGATGGTCCCCTACCTGCTGACCTATACGCTGCCGATCGCGGCGATTGCCGCCACGCTTATCTCGCTCGGCAGACTTTCCGGCGACAACGAGATAGTGGCGATCAAGGCCTGCGGCATACATATACTGCGGCTCCTCTCACCGCTGCTGACCCTGGGCATGATACTCAGCCTTGTCCTGGTGATTTTCAACGACAGGGTGATACCTTACGCTCATTACGCCACAAGGAAGACGCTTATGGAAGTGGGGGTAAAGAACCCCGCGGCTGCGCTGGAACCCGGCGTCTTCATCAACGCCTTTGAGAAATACGTGCTGTTCATTTATAACATCGAGGGCAACAAACTTTCCAATATCCGCATCTACGAACCGCAGGACGAAGGCCCCACGCGCACCATAGTCGCCAAGAGAGGGGAATTCATCCTCATCCCGGAAAAGAAAACCGTGAAGCTGAAGCTTATGGACGGCACGGCGGACGAACCGGACCCGGACAACCCCTCCAATTTCTACAAGCTCAATTTCAAAACTTACTTCATGTCCCTGAACCTTTCCAAGCAGGAAAGCGGAGAAATAAACAAAAAACCGAAAGATATGACGCTGCAAGAACTGCGCCGGGAAGCCGGCCGGCTGAAGAAAGACAGGATTGACCCGGCCCCGATACTGACGGAAATACACAAGAAGATATCCCTGGCGTTATCCTGCTTTGTCTTCATACTGGTGGGGGCTTCCGTCGCGGTGATTACCAGGCGCAGGGAGAAATCCATCAACTTCGGCATAGCCTTCTTGATCGTCGGCCTTTATTATCTGATGTTCATCGGGGCTGAGGCGCTGAGCCTGCAGGGGCGGCTCCCTCCGGCTGTTGTAATGTGGCTGCCGAACATCATAATGGGAATCTCCGGGGCACTGCTGGTGAGAAAAGTATGCGCATAATAGACAAATATATACTCGGCAGCGTGGTCGGCGTATTCCTGCTCTGTCTGTCCACGTTCATGCTCCTTTACGTGGTGGCCGACGCGCTTTCCCACCTGGAAGATATCCTGAAGAACCACGTGCCGCTGGCGGTGCTCGCGGAATATTATTTTTCCTACCTGCCTCTTATCTTCTCGCGCGTCTCCGCCTTTGCCTGCCTGCTGGCGACGATCTACACTTTCGGCAAATTCACTAAGGACAACGAAATGATCGCCCTGCGCGCATCCGGACTGGACATCTACCAGATCACGCGGCCGGTGCTGATATTCGGCGTATTGATCAGCCTGCTGGTCCTGCGCATAAATTCCGAGATGGTCCCGGCCTGGATGATCAGGAACCAGGCGGCGAAGCAGCGGATAGAGAATTCTCCGGACAGGAACGCTAAAACGAAAAGGGAAGCCATAACCAATCTCTCCGTCTACGGAATGAGGAACAGGCTTTTCTTCATTAATCGTTTCTACCCCGCGACCAACACCCTGGAGGGGATAAACATACTCGAACAGGACGAACACCAAAACGTGACCCGCAAGATAGTGGCGAATAAAGGAGTTTACAGGGAAGGTTTCTGGACGTTCTACCAGGTGATCACCTATGATTTCTGGCCGAACGGGCAGATCAAGCAGGAGCCCGGTTACGAAGAAGAAGAGACAATGGCCATACCGGAGAAACCGGACGATTTCCTGAACCAGAGGCAGCAGCCGGAGATGATGACACTTCAGCAGTTGGATGACTATATATGGAAACTCTCCCGCAGCGGGGCCACCGGGATCGTAAGGAACCTGCAGGTGGATTTTTACCAGCGCCTCACCGAACCTTTCGCCTGCGTGCTGATCATCCTGCTGGCTGTCCCCTTTTCCCTGCAGATGAAGAAACGCGCCGGCGGACTTTCAGCCATAGGGACGGCGATAATCATGGGATTCCTCTATTACGTCGCGGGCGCCCTCTCGGTGGCGATGGGAAAAGCCGGGCTCCTCCCGCCGTTATTGTCCGCTTCCCTGAACCACCTTATCGCCCTCGGCCTCAGCATCTACCTGATCAAAAAACTACCCTAAATCACCCTAATTCCGGGGACACAATACTTAATTCGGGCTAAAGCCCGTTAAAACCAAAAGAAGTAAGGGGTGATATTGAAGCGTTGGTGCGACTAAAAGATCGCCGGATGGTATTATAACGAATGAGTCTGGCGGGGATTGGAAAAGATGTCGCGGCAACCGCAGTATTTTTTGAGGAAAGATCGTATATCATCCGGGGACGTGCCGGGGACAGCGGTAAAAGCCACGCCGGCAGAGTATCGTTGAGGAGAAATTCTTCTGCTCCAGACTATGTCTCCGCCGGTGCGCAGGACTTCCAATCCTCTTCTATCCAATAGGCGCATATCGAGACTGGAATGTAAAGGCAGCGGCGCAGACAGGGGGGCGCCGTTCTCACCTTCAAAAACGAAAGAAAGTCCGCTGGCGCTTATATCATGTGTCCTGGCTTCCCCGGACAATCCGCGGGCGTCGCAAGAAAATCTAAGACGCATCTGCGCGTTAAATCTGGTAAAAAGCCTCTTCTCTTTCCAAACTTCTTCCGCGGTAAAGAAAGACGTTTTATCCCTGTATACCCTGGGAACCCGCCCGCCTATGCCGCAGAGGATTTCGTAAGCGATCGTCCCTCCCAGAACGGCAAGCTCGCTCGCCTTTATCTCTTCCTTTCCCTGACTGCCGATAAACACGGCTTCTTCTCCGGTAGAAAGCCCTTCCCTGCCGGCATCCACCATCAGCTGGTCCATGCAGATGCGCCCGCTTATCTTATAACGCCTGCCGCGGATAAGCACCGGCCCACAGTTGGACAGGTTGCGGGGGTACCCGTCGCCGTAACCGAGCGGTATTGTGGCGACCACGCATTCATCCGGCACGCGGTAAGTATGTCCATAACTCACGCCGGACCCGGCGGGCAGGCGTTTCACGTAAACCAGCCTGCTTTTCAAGGAAAGCACCGGTTTCAAAGAAACGTTATCTTCTCCGAAAAACGGAGAAACGCCGTACAGGGCAAGTCCGGGCCGCACCATAGTGAAACCGGCACGCCCTCTATTGAGTATCGCGGCGCTGTTAGCGGCATGCAGCAACGGGATGCACACGCCCGAACGCTCGGCCGATCCGACAACGCTAAAGAATCTTTCTTCCTGCCGGGCGGTAAGATCGTTGTTCTCTTCGTCGGCGCAGGGAAAATGAGTGAACAACCCTTCTATCTCTATATGCTCGAGAAAACTAACTTTTCTTATGAAGACGTCGGCCTCGTTCCAGAGCACGCCGATCCTGCCCATGCCGGTATCTATCTTGATATGCGCCTTTATGCGGCAGTTCCTGCGCCGCGCCTCTTCCTCCAGGGCCAGCGCGGTCTCCCAGTCGCAAAGCGCCGGGGTAAGCCCGGCATCGAAAAACCCCGCCACGCTGTCGCTAAGGACCGCTCCCAGCACCAGCACCGGAAGGGATATCCCGGCCTTGCGCAACCGAAGCCCTTCTTCAATGGATGCCACGCCGAAAGAATCCGCTCCGCATTCGGCCAGCTTGCGCGCGCAGGGGATCATGCCATGCCCGTAAGCGTCTGCCTTCACCATCGGCATAATCTTCACGCCTTCGCCTGCCTTCTCCCTAAGCACGCGAAAGTTATACGCCAGATTATCCAGTTCCACCTCGGCCCACGTCGGCCGGCAGAATTCTATCTTATCCTTATGCGAATCGTTCATTTCTTTCCTTACCGGGAATTACCTAAGCTCGCGTCTTCCCGCCCCTCGCCCTTAACGCCTCATGCTCCCGATTGCTTATTTCCTTACCTGACATTCCTTCGGGTATAGATAAACCGGTTTCAGACGCAGGGCATCACATATCTCTCCGGCGGCGATCTTTTCTGCGGCCAACGCCAGCAGATGCCGTGACTGCGGCCTCCAGTAATCTTTATCGAGTATCCGCGCCCTCCTGCCCGAACCTCTCAAGACCTCTTGAAGCAATCTGGCCCCGTCTCCCAGAATTATACTCCCGTCCTTGACCCTTTTCAATAAATCCCGCGGCGGCAGCAGCATATACGGCGATATTCTGCGCAGGCTGTTTCCCTCCCGTCTGTAAACACAGGCGTAAAGCAGGCCGCGCCTGGCATCGGTAACGGCTACCACGCGCCCGCCCGGACGCGCCGGTTCCTCATCGAACGATTCTCTCGCTTCCAGAGCGTTGCGCGCCAGTAAGTCGAGTGAAGGAACGCCGACTACCGGTTTCTTCACCGCCCAGGCCATACCCTTTACGGTCGCCACACCGGTGCGTATGCCGGTAAAAGAACCCGGGCCGAGACCGCAGGCGAAATAGTCTATTTCCCGAGCCTGCCATCCCTGACCGGCGAGAATGCGCTCCACGGTAAGAAGACAGAAGGCCGCGTGTCTCTTCCCGGCGAGAAGGTCATACTCCATATCCCTGCCGCCGCCGCGCAGCCCTATGCAAAGCATATCGCTGGTGGTATCTATAGCGAGTATCTTCATGTGAAACTCTCCATCAGCCGAGAATAACGCGCGCCGCAAGGGACAAACTCAAGCGTGCGCCGGTTCCTGCCGCCGTTTTCTTCCCGCCCTATGTTCACCTGCAGGTATTCCGGGCACTCCAGGCAACCAAGCCTATCCGGCCATTCCACCACGCAGATCCCGTCCCCCTGCATATACTCTTCCAGCCCGAGCGGCGCGGCCTGCCGCGGTCCGTCGAGCCTGTAAAGGTCGAAATGATATAAAGGTATCTTCCCGCCGCGATATTCCCTCAAAAGCACAAAGGTGGGACTGACCACCCGCGCGGAATCTATGCCCAAACCGGCGGCTATCCCCTTGGCGAAAACCGTCTTGCCGCTGCCCAGCCCGCCGCGCAGGAAAAGAACGTCTCCGGGAGAAAGCGCGCGCGACAACGCCGCCGCTATCGCGCGCGTGCGCCGCGGCGAACCTGAAATTAATTTGAGTTTCTTCTTGCCCGAACTTTTCTTCATTTTGAATATACAGCAAAAATATTGGTATCGTAAACAATAATTCTATTTTTAAAAGTGCCTGTACCCGGACTTCTTCACCTTGAGCGGACGAAGATCCTTCCCCACCAGTCTCATACCGGAATTGCCGGAGAGAACGAATCCTATCTGCCGGAAGACGAAACCGTTTTTTGCGCGCAGCAGGCGGGACGCTTCAGCCAGCGGCATGGTAAAAAGCAGTTCGAAATCCTCCCCCGAGGAAATCGCGTCTTCGATACCTGAGGCGGCCCCGGATAACGGCAATCTGTCGGCGTAAATAACCGCGCCGGTCCCGGAAGCGGACATCAAATGGCCGAGATCCTGCCAAAGGCCGTCGGAAACGTCTATCATGGAAGTCACCTTGAAATTCGCGGTAAGATAAGCGGCTTCCCGCACGCGGGGAGTGAAACGCAGATGCCGCCCTTTTATAGAACCACCCAGACTTCCGCTGACGAATATCACGTCGCCCGGTTTTGCGCCGGACCGGGTCACGAGCCGCCCCTTGGCGGCGAAACCCGCAACCGAGATATTAAGCACCAGCTTAGCGCAGCGGCTGATGTCACCGCCTACGATATTCACATTATACCGTCCCGCCAGTCTTTTCATCCCGTTGAATATAGCGGCGACTCTATCATACGGACAGGCGGCGGGTATCCCCAAGCTCACCAGAGCGTAACGCGGCGTTCCTCCGCAGGCGGCGATATCGCTCAAGGAAACAGCCAGCGCTTTACGTCCTACCAGTTCCGGCCGTTCGCCGGCAAGAAAATCCACTCCTTCCACCAGCATATCCGCGGTAAGTAAAAGATACTCCTTTGCCGAGACGCGGATCGCGGCGCAGTCGTCTCCCGGACCTACGGCCACGGATGCATCCGCCTTCAGTCCTTTGGTCAACCTGCGTATCAATCCGAATTCACCCAGCCGGGCGAGCGTATTCTTTTTATCTTTCATCTTGCGCCTGCCTTTTCCGCCAGTCTGCGTATTTTATCCGGATAAGGGGGTTTTAGCACGCCGCGGTCGGTGATGATCGCCGTTATCAAACCTGCCGGAGTGACGTCAAACGCCGGATTGTAAACTTTTGTACCCGACGGCGCAGCAGGAGAACGAAAGAACATACCGGTCACCTCGAAAGGGTCACGCTCCTCGATCGGTATTCCCGCGCCGGAACGCAGGGAAAAATCGAAGCTGGAAACCGGTGCCGCTATATAAAAAGGAATCCGGTGATAACGCGCCAGGACTGCCAGCGAATAAGTGCCGATCTTGTTCGCCGAATCGCCGTTTGAGGCGATCCTGTCGGCCCCGGCGATCACCTGGTCTATCTTTCCCTGCGCCATCAAAGCGGCGGCCATATTGTCACAGATAAGCGTGACGTCCACCCCGTTATTGCGCAGTTCATAACAGGTGAGGCGCGCGCCCTGCAATAACGGCCTGGTCTCGCAGGAATACACCTTGGCGATCTTGCCCAAGGCATGCGCCTTGTATATCACGCCCAGCGCTGTCCCGCAGCCGGCGGTGGCCAACGCCCCGGCGTTGCAAACGGTAAGTACCCGCTCGCCATTCTTGAACAGACGCGCGCCGTTAACTGATATTGCGGCGCAGGAGGCGACGTCCTCGGATATTATCGCAAGCGCTTCATTCAATATAACTTTCTTGATCTTCTCCGGCGAAAATCCGGAATGCCCTTTTGCCGCTCTTATTATCCGGGATAGCGCCCAGAAAAGGTTCTTCGCCGTGGGCCTGCTGGACGCGAGATAATCGGCCTTTCTTCCCAGTTCAGCCCTGAAAGCGGCGTAGCCGGCGGCGCGGGAATCCTTTATTCCCAGGTAAAGCCCCAACGCTCCGGCGGCTCCTATGGCTGGAGCCCCGCGCACTTTAAGCTGCTTGATAGCCTCCCTCATTCTACCGATATCGGATATATCTAAAAAAACCAGTTTACCGGGCAGTTTTGTCTGGTCGATAATCCTGACTTTCCCGTTTTTCCACTCTATAGACTTCATTTTTCCCCTTTTCTTTCAGTGGCGGACGTATCGTCAATCGTCTTACGCCTTGCGGTTTTAAGACGTCCCCGTAACCGAGAGCCGAAACGGCCTTCGTTACCGTCCCCGCTGCCGAATTAAGTATTGTGTCCCCGGAATTAATCTTACAGCCCAGCAAGCCTCGCTATCCAGCTTCTGGTTATTTTTATCGCCCTGGCAGGGCAGGTCTCGTGACAGCAAAAACAAGAAATGCACTTCCCTTGTTCCACGCGCGGGTAACCGTCAATAAAACGCACGGCTTTTACGGGGCATATTTTAACGCACTCTCCGCAGCGCACGCAAAGAAGACGGTCGATCTTAGGCTTGAAGAAACGCATCAATCTCTGGAGCGGAGCGAGAAGAAAACCCGGAATGGCTGCCGTAATGGATGTCGACGGCGGCCTGAAAGCCGAATCGCAGACAGCTTCAAGCGGTTCTCCCAAGACCTCTATAGCGTTTAAATCGCAGTTACCCAGCCCTTTGCGCGCGGCTGCCCTGTTGCTAAGTACGCCTTCCGGTTTTACTCCGGCCATAAAGGCCAGCGCGCTGTCCAACGCCACGCAATCTCTGCCGACCAGAAGCACACCCTGGCTGCGCAATCTACCGCCTGTTCCGGGGCCGTCGCCTTCCATAGCCACGATGCCGTCTATAACTGTCAGTGCCGGTTTCACGCTGCCGTAAATGTCGGCGAGCACCTCTGCGAACTGCTCGGGACGGAAATAACGCCGGTGCAGTTCTGTCTTATAAGGCCCGGAGACCAGGCCGTAGAGATTCTTCACCGCTCCGGAAAGGAACATTAAGGTGTGCGTCTTGAATTTCGGCACGTTCACCAGCGCGTCGCATTCGTCAAGCAGGGCGCTCAACGGCACTCCTTTGCGCATGCGGTGTTTTTCGAAACGAACAAGCTCTACGCCCTCCTGTTCCGCCAGCAACCGCATCCCGGTCGCTTCGTAGACCCGCTCGACTCTTTCCTTCCCCAGGTTCATGGCGCTCGGCCCGTCTCCCAGCAGGACGCGGCAGTTTATCTTTTTCAACTCCCGGATCACCGCCCTGACCACTTCCGGATGCGTGACTATACCGCTGGACGCCGGCACCGCCATCAACAGGTTCGGTTTCACCAGTACCTTGCTGCCCGGAGTTATAAAAACCCCGATGCCGCCTAAAAGCGCAAACGCTTTTTCCAAAGCCGCGGCCACTTCGGCGCTTTTATAAGCGGCGCATTTGACCAAGGAGATCCTGCTCTTCTGCGCGGCGCGGTTTGGCATATTCTATCCTATAGAAAAAAAACTCTTCGCGTTGGCAGTGCTGGCCTCACAGACCTGTTCGTATTTCTCTCCCTTGACGGAAGCCACGGCCTCCGCGGCATAGCGCACCCAGGCCGGGACGTTCCGCTTTCCTCTCATCCCCTCGGGAGGCAGATAAGGAGCGTCGGTCTCCAGCATCAATCTATCGAGCGGCACGGCCGCGGCGTATTCCCGTATATTGCCGGCCTTTTTATAAGTGATGTTACAGGTAAAGGAACAATAATATCCGCGCTCGAGGCATTCGGAAAGAAAGGCGTGGTCTCCGGAGAAACAATGAATCACCGTTTTTAGAGAGGGGTATTCTCGCAATATCCTCAGGGTATCCTCCTGCGCCTGGCGACAGTGCACCACCAGCGGAAGGTTGCGCTCAAGGGCTATTTCTATCTGGGCCCGGAAGATACGCTGCTGATTGAGAGAAGAAGAAAGGCTGCGGTAATAATCAAGGCCGGTCTCTCCCACCGCCACCACTTTATCCGAACCGGCGAGCCTGGAAATCTCCTTGAGGTCCTCCTGCGCTGCGGAGTCAGCTTCATGCGGGTGAACTCCCACGACGGCGAATACGCCCGGGAAACGCGCGGAAACTTCCAGAGCGCGGCGCGCTCCTTCCACGCTGGAGGAAACGTTTATTATGTAAGCGACCCCGGATGACGCCGCCTCTTCAACGACCGCTTCCCTGTCCGCGTCGAACTCGGGAAAATCGAGATGACAATGAGTATCTATGAGCATTTATTCTCTTTAATCCCCTCGCCCAGAAATCCCCGGGTTTTAAGCCGGGTGTACCTTAGCCAATCGGATGGCTAAGTATACACCTGTGTGTTATACCTTGGCCAATTGGAATAACACTTTGCCCTTATGGGGAATTGGGCAAGTGTTCACCAGTGTGAAAGTATACACCTCTGTGTTACACCCTGGCCAATTGGAATAACACCGCTCCTGCGGATGAGCCGCGGGCTTTAGCCCGAGTTAAGTATAGTGTCCCCGGAATTGAGTTACTTCTCTATCCTGGGGAACAAAGGCTGCCCTTTTTTCACCTCATCGCAAGAGAACTGCGCGAGGACCTCTTCCGCGGTGCGCGGCATAAACGGAACAAGCTCGAAGGCGCACGACCGCAAGACTCCCGCGAGGACGGCGAGAAAGGCTTCTATCTCCGCCTTTTTCCCTTCTTTGGAAAGATTCCAGGGTTTTGTCTCTTCCACGTATTTGTTCGCCATCCCGATAACCGCCCAGATGCGCTCCAGCGCCGTGCTGAAGTCGAAAACCTCCATCGCCGCCGCCGTGTCTTCTTTTAAAGAGACGGCTTTGCTCATTATCTCTTTGCCGGCGCCTGGCGCGAGCGAGAAATCCGCCGGGATCCTGCCGGAGCAGTATTTTTCAAGCATGGTAGCGGTGCGGTGCACGAGATTGCCGAGATCGTTGGCCAGGTCGCCGTTGAACCTCTGGACGATTGATTCCTGCGAGAAATTTCCGTCCAGCCCGAAAGGCACGTCTCGCAGCAGGAAATATTTGTAGGCGTCTATCCCGAACCGTTCGGATACTTCGACAGGCGAGACCACGTTCCCCCTGGACTTGGACATCTTGGCGTCCTGCATCAGCCACCAGCCGTGCGCGAATACGCAGCGCGGCGGCTCTATGCCCAGGGCGTGCAGGATAACGGGCCAGTAAACGGCGTGCTGGCGAAGGATGTCCTTGGCCATAAAATGCACGTCCGCCGGCCACCAGGAAGAGACGTAATTACCGGAAGCGTCGAACTCCCCCACCGCGCTGATGTAATTCAGCAGGGCGTCGAACCAGACATAGGTCACGTGCCCGGGAGAGAAAGGCAGCGGGATACCCCAGGCAAGCCTCTCCTTCGGCCTCGATATGCAAAGATCGCCGAGCTCGTTGCTGCGCAGAAAGCTCAAGGTCTCGTTGCGCCTGCTTTCCGGCCGGATAAAAAGGGGATTGGCTTCGATATGCTCCACCAGCCATTTCTGGTGCTTCTTCATTCTCAGGAAATAATTGTTCTCGGTTATCTTCTCCACCGGTCTTTTGCAGTCCGGGCAGAGGGAATCCCGCAACTGCGATTCCACCCAGAAAGTTTCGCAGGGGGTGCAGTACCATCCTTGATACTGGGATTCGTATATCTCCCCTTTGGCGTAGAGTATCTCCAGCGCCCTCTGCACCGTCTTCACGTGCCTTTCCTCGGTGGTGCGTATGAAATCGTCGTAGGAAACGTCCAGCTTTCTCCAGAGCTGGCGGAACTGCGCGGAGACTTTGTCGGCGAAGAGCTGCGGAGATAACCCTGCCTCGTCCGCCGCCTTCTGTATCTTCTGTCCGTGCTCGTCCGTGCCGGTGAGGAAATGGACGTTATCTTTTCCCATCCGGGCCCGCTTGTAACGCGCCATGCAGTCGGCGGCGATAGTGGTGTATGAATGCCCGATATGCGGGGAGGCGTTGACGTAATATAAAGGCGTGGTCAAATAATACTTTTTCCGCATCATGAATTCCCTGGATGTCTTACTTGTTGTAATCCACCTGTATTATAGTCCCGTCTTCCATCTGGAGCGAAACCATCCTCTTGAAGACGTTGACGTTAATAACTTTGCCTTTGCCCTGCTGGACCGAGATATGTTCTCCTTCCCTGGGCAGGCCGCGGGAAAGAGTTTTGTAAACGTCGTATTCGAAGCTTAAACAGCACATCAATCTGCCGCACAAACCGGATATCTTCGGAGGGTTAAGCGGCAAGCCTTCTTCTTTGGCCATCTTTATCGTCACGGGTTCGAAATCACGCAGGAACCTCGCGCAGCAGAGTTCGCGCCCGCAGGAGCCGTAACCGCCGAAGAACCTCGCTTCGTCCCGGACCCCGATCTGGCGGAGTTCGATCCGGGCTTTGAATATCTTCGCCAGGTCCTTGACCAGATCGCGAAAATCCACCCTGCCGTTGGCGGTAAAATAAAAAACTATCTTGCTTTTGTCGAAGGAATACTCGCCGTGAACCAGTTTCATCTCCAGCTTGTGTTCCTGTATCTTTAAAGAACAGGTCGCCGCGGCTTCTTTGGCTTTGACCCTGTTGTCTTCAATCTGGCGCAGATCGTTCGGGCCGGCCGCGCGCAATATCTTCTTCAAAGGCTCTTTGGATTTGCCGGCCGGAACGGCCTGGTCGGGGGAAATTACCGATCCGTAATCCACTCCCCTGTCATGCTCAACGATAACGCACTCCCCCTCCTTGAGCGAAAGTCCGGAAGAGGTGTAATTGAATATCGGTCCGAGGCTTCTCAATCTTACCAGGATCATTTTATGCACGACTCCATTCTCAAGCCGGAAACCAGCAGTTTGACGTTGGCGTTTTGTTCCAGAAAAAGCAGCGAATCCGCCAGCGAGCGGAAAGCCTTGAGCAGCTCCGCTGTAGTATAGCGCGCGCCGCAGTCGGCCGCGTCCCGTCTACGGTCGTAATTTACCAGCCGTGATTCCGGCGCTCCTGTTTTCAACAATATCACATCTCTTAACCACGCGGCCATCGCGGTCATAGCCGCTTTTGCGTCTTCCCTCTCCTTAAGTCCGGCTGAGATATCCGGCCCTTTGCCCAGGAAATAATCTACCGCCCTGTCCCTTTCTTCCACTATCTTTCTGCGCTGCATCTTGAGGGCGGCGCCCGGGCTGCCGCAGGAAAAAGAAGAGAGGAACCCGGCAGTCTGCGCGTCTACGCCGTGGGAATCCCGCAGCAGAGCCTCCAGCACAGGGGCCGCCAAACGGCGGAACCTGACCGACTGGCAGCGCGAAAGCACCGTTTTTAACAACCGCGAAGGACAGGATGTAACCAGGATGATAATGCTTCCCTCCGGCGGTTCTTCCAGCACCTTCAAAATGGAATTGGCCGCCTCCGCGGTGAGCTTATGAGCGTTATCTATTATGAAAACCCTTTTTCTGCCCTCGTAAGGCTTCAGAAATATCTCCCGGCGCAGGGCGCGTATGTCATCAGACTTTACCGCGTCCTGGTCGTTCTCTATCAGATGCACGTCCGGGTGCTCTCCCTTTTCTATCTTGAGGCACGAAGCGCACTGTCCGCACGGTTCATTCGCTGCCGGCAGGCAATTCAAGGCCTTCGCCGTCAACACCGCCGCCGTCTTCTTCCCCACTCCTTCGGGACCGCAGAAAATCAGGCCGGAGGGCATTCTGGAACTCTTCAGGTATTGCCTGAGCATCCCCAAGGCCTCATCCTGCCCCTTGAACTCTGCGAAACAACTTATTCCAGACATGAATAATTTCCTTATACCGCGCGGATGCCGGGCAATCCCGCCGCCGCCAGCCTGACGTTGCGCTGCGTGACCGCTTTATCCTGCGAGACCTTCACGACCTTCACCCTGCCCGGCTCGGCAGCAGCTATGCGCAGGTAACCGCGTCTTACCCGCCTATGATAAACCAGATCACGGCTCTCTATCCTGTCCTTTTTGAGTTCCCTGTGGCGCAGTCCCCGTCCGGCAGGAATATCCAGCAGTATGGTAAGGTCCGGGGTTGCCCCCGGAGTGACGAACCGGCCGATCTCCTCTATGATACGCTGATCCATACCCAATCCGTATCCCTGGTAGGCGCGCGTAGAATCGAGATACCGGTCGCATATGACGATATATCCCTCTTCCAATTTAGGCCTTATTTTTTCCTGAACGATCTGCGCCCGGGCCGCCATATAAAGCAGCAATTCGCATTCTCGGGACATATTGCCGTTCTTTCTGTCCAGCAGAACGCGCCTTATTTTCTCCCCTATGGCGGTGCTGCCGGGCTCGCGGACGAATACGGTCTTGCGGCCTTTCTTCCTCAAATAAGCGTAGAGCATCCCGGCCTGGGTGCTCTTGCCGCACCCTTCCGTTCCCTCAAAGGTGATGAAAAACCCCCGGCGTGATGAGCATTTAGGAGCCGCCTTCATATCTTTCTCCGCCAAAGAGTGCCTTGTTTGGTGTCTTCCAGTATTATCCCGCCGGCCTCGAGGTCCTTCCTGATTTTGTCGGATAAGGCGTAATCTTTTTTACTGCGGGCCTCTTCCCGTTTCTTCAGCATTGCGGCGATATCAATCCCGTTCTTCGCGGAGTTTTCTTCGCCCGCCGCCAGCCCCAGTATCCGCAGCATGGACTTTACTTCTGCCGCGGCCGCGGCCTGCAGAACGGCGTCATCCGGACGTTTATTGGCCAGGCCGATAAGGCTGAAGGCGCAGGCCAGCGCTTCGGGGGTATTGAAATCGTTATCCATCGCCCGCAGGAAATCCTGCCGCGCCTTCGAAACTTCCCCCGCGGCTTCCCCGCCGGCAAAAGTAGCGGAATGGGAGAGAAAAATGCTTATCCTTTCCAAGGCGTGCGCCGCTTCTTTCATCTTTTCGCGCGAGAAATCCAGCGGGCTGGAATAATGCGTCTGTAGATATAATAATTTGAGCACGTCCGCCGGATATTCGGAAACGGCGTCCCGGATGGTGATGAAATTACCCAGCGATTTGGCCATTTTCTGTCCGTTTATGGTCAGCAGTCCGTGGTGTATCCAGTACCTGGCGAACGGTTTGCCGGTCAGGGCTTCCGACTGCGCTATCTCGTTTTCGTGATGCGGAAAAATCAGGTCCCTGCCGCCGGCGTGGATGTCCAACGTCCCGCTCTTCAGGTATTTCATGCTCATCGCCGAACACTCTATGTGCCATCCGGGCCTGCCCGCGCCCCAGGGACTCGTCCAGGAAGGTTCGGAAGGTTTAGAGGCCTTCCAGAGCGCGAAATCCAGCGGATCGCTCTTCATCTCCGAAGGACCGATGCGCACGCCTTGCCGCATCTGCTCGGTGTCCTGCCCGGAGAGCTTTCCGTAACCGGGAAATTTACGCACGTTGAAATAAACGTCCCCGCCGGAGACATATGCCGCTCCTTTTTCCACCAGCGCGGCGATGTGATCGATCATGCAGTCGATGTTCTCCGTGGCCCTGGGCTCGCTGTCCGCCTCGCCGATACCCAGCAGTTTCAGGTCGCGGCGGTATTCCTCTATGTATTTCTCCGCGACTTCCTTCCAGGACATCCCGCTCTCGCGCGCCTTGTTGATTATCTTATCGTCGATATCGGTGATGTTGCGCACGAAATTGACCTTATAGCCCCTGTAAGAAAGATATGCGCGCACCAGGTTGAAGATATACAGGCTCCTGGCGTGCCCTATATGACAGCTGTCGTAAACCGTGACCCCGCAGGTGTACATATTGACGTCCGGAGGGTTCAACGGCAGGAATTCCTCGTGTTTGCGGGAAAGAGAATTGTATATGCTTAACGGCATGGTTGAATCTTCCTTATCGTTACGGCAGCCGGCTGAAGAACGGCTCCGGGACGGGATCAATTCGTTTTTCTGTCCTTCTCCAGTTGCTCTATGCGTTTCTGCAGCGCTTCTATGCTCTCCACCAACGGATCGAGTATGTGTATGTGGTCGAGACTGACGTCTATCTTCTTGCCGTCCTGCCGCGTGATCCTCCCCGGGACACCCACCACCGTAGAGTTGGGCGGCACATCCTTGATCACCACCGCGTTGGCGCCGATGTAGGAATTATCGCCTATTTTTATATCGCCGAGCACCTTGGCCCCCGCTCCTATGACCACATTATCCCCGACCGTGGGATGCCGCTTGCCTTTCCGGATACCCGTGCCGCCGAGAGTCACTCCCTGGTACAAAAGCACGTTGTTTCCGACCACAGCGGTCTCTCCGATCACCACCCCCATACCGTGGTCGATGAAAAGACCGCGCCCGATGACCGCCCCGGGGTGTATCTCTATCCCGGTCCACTGCCTGCCGAACTGGCTGACCAGCCTAGCCGCAAGATAAAGTTTAAGACGGAAAAAGACCCTCGCGACGCGGTAACAGAGCAAAGCGTGCAGCCCCTGGTAAAGGATGACGATCTCCAGCAGGCTCCTGGCCGCCGGATCCTTGGAACGGGCGGCGTTTATCTCGTCTCGGAAAAAGAGCGCGGAGGCGGCGAAAACCGCCAACAACGCCCCGCAAACCAGCAGCAATAACGATAGAATGAACGGCATCAAGCTTCCCTCCTGCGGACGGTCGCGGCGGCGTAAGCGGCCACGGCCTCCTTTCTTCCTATCTCTCCCAGTCCCTCGGCGGTCTTGGCTTTCACGCCCACCGCGTCCGGAGATATACCGAGGATGGCGGCGAGCTTCTCCCTCATCCCGGATTTATACGCGCGCAGCGCCGGTTCCTGCGCGATTATCACTATATCCACGTTGACCACCGAGAACCCTTTTCGCGAGACGGCGAGCCGCACTTTTTCCAGAAGCAGAGAACTGGACGCGTCCTTATAAGCAGGGTCGCTGTCGGGAAAGAATTCGCCTATGTCTCCCAGGGCGCAGGCCCCCAACAGCGCGTCGCACAAAGCGTGCAGGGCCGCGTCTCCGTCGGAATGGCCGAGCAGCCCTTTTTCATAAGGCACCTCCAGGCCGCAAAGGAAGAGCCTACGCCCTTCGACGAGCCGGTGTATATCGTATCCAATACCGCTGCGGTATTCCAATTTCATCTCCCCGCCGCGCGCAATACGGCCGCGGCCAAAATCAGGTCTTCCGGAGTGGTTATCTTTATGTTAGTGTATTCGCCCGCGCAGACCATCACCTTTCTTCCCATCGCCTCCACCAACGAAGCATCATCCGTAAACACCCTGCCGGCCGGCATGCGGGAATACGCCTCCAGTATGATCCTCCGCTTGAAGGCCTGCGGGGTCTGCACTTCGCAAAAACGAGCCCTGTCCGGAGTTGCGGCCACCCGGCCTCCGTAACGGCGTCCCGCGCCGCGCGCCCCGGCGATCTCTTTAATGGTGCATTTCAACGGCACTCCCGGGACAGCCGCTCCGCACAGAGCCGCCTGTTTTATCACCCCGTCCACGAGAGAGCGGGAAATCAACGGCCTGGCAGCGTCGTGGATCAAAATAATATCCGAGGACGTCGAAACGCGCGCCAGCCCGCGGCGGACGGAATCCTGGCGTTCTTTTCCGCCGTAAACCATCTTTACCGGTTTCGTTAAGCGGGTTCTCTTGAACGCCGCCCGCAAACCGTCAAAAGACTCCCTGCCGGCAACCAGCACTATTTCCGACACGTCCGGGTGAGCGGCAAAAGTCCGCAGAGAATGGAGAAAAACCGGTTTGCCGCCGAGTGAAGCGAGTACTTTCGTCCCGGAAGAAGAAAATCTCTTTCCTTTTCCCGCCGCCAGCAGTATCACGGAAGCCGACATATCGTTTATCTGTCCGTCCTGGTAAATATCATCCGGCCGGCCTGAGTCTGCAGCACGGAAGTGACTATGACCTTGAGCTCCTGCCCGATGAACTTTCGGGCGTCTTCCACCACCACCATCGTCCCGTCCTCAAGGTAGCCGACCGCCTGGTTATGCTCCTTCCCTTCCTTGATCAGCTTGATCTGCATTATCTCCCCGGGAAAGACCACCGGTTTGAGCGCGTTGGCCAACTCGTTGATATTGAGGACTTTTATGCCGTCCAGAGAAGCCACGCGGTTAAGATTGAAGTCAACGGTCAATATCTTCGCTTCCAGAAGTTTGGCCAGTTTCACGAGTTTGGCGTCAACCTCGGGGACTTCCGGTATCTCCTCCTCGCTGATGCTGATGTCGCCGGCGGCGTTCTTCTGGAGATTATGAAGTATCTCAAGCCCCCTTTTCCCGCGCTGGCGTCTAACCGAATCAGTGGAGTCGGCGATCTGCTGCAGTTCCCTCAACACGAAACGCGGGATCACCAGCCTGCCGGTCAAGAAATTGGTCTTGTAGATATCGATGATCCTGCCGTCGATGATCACGCTGGTGTCGAGCACGTTAATGCCTTCCGAATAATCCTGCCGGCGCAGGCGCACGTAGGGAATAATCACGTTGAATTCATCCTTGCCGCGCAGACCTATCAGCATGCCGAGATAACAGAATATCGAAGTCAACAGCACCCTGGCGAGGGAAACCTGTTCCGGGGCCAGGGGAGCGATCGAAAAAGCGTCAACGACGAGTTTTGCCATGATCAGCCCCAGGATAAGCCCGAAGACCGCGCTGGAAAGCCCGCGTACCGACACGCGCCTCATGCCCATCTCCAGAAGCATTATGCATAACGCCGCCGACAATCCGGTCAGCGCGCCGAAGAGACCGCTGCTGTTGAGATATATCCCGGAAAAATTATAACCGACGATGGTGCCGCCCATGAGAAAAAGCAGACGCAGGAAAAAAATGTTCATGGAAAGTTAACCTCCTAAAAGTATGTCCAGCGTCTCCCGCAGATTGCCCACCGGGACCAACTGCATGGCGCCGCAGCCGCCGGGTGAAGGCATATTGCCTTTGGGAAGCAGGCATTTCTTAAAACCCAGTTTTTCCCCCTCTTTGACGCGCGCGGCGGCCTGTGAGACACTGCGCACTTCCCCGGCCAGCCCCACTTCCCCGAGCACAAGAACATCTCCCGGCAACGGCTTGCCGCGGAAAGCCGAGGCCGCGGAACAGGCGACGGCGAGGTCCGCCACAGGGTCCTCTATTTTCATCCCTCCCACGACGTTGACGAAGATGTCTTCGGTTTCGAGGGAATATCCTATCCTCTTTTCCAGCACCGCCACCAGCAGCGACAAGCGGTTGGAGTCGAATCCCTGCGCCCTGCGCCTGGCGTAACCAAAACCGGACCTGCTCACCAGGGCCTGTATCTCCACCAGCACCGGACGCGTCCCTTCCAGGACCGCGGTGACCACCGAACCGGGGATATTCTCCGGACGCTCGGACAGGAATATCTGCGACGGATTGGCGACCTCCAACAGCCCGCCGGAAGTCATCTCGAATACACCGATCTCGTTGGTGGAACCGAAGCGGTTCTTGACCGCCCGCAGGATCCGGAAGATGTGGTTGCGGTCCCCCTCGAAATACAGCACCGTGTCCACCATGTGCTCCAGGAGTTTGGGGCCGGCGATGGCGCCGTCCTTGGTGA
>DIEK01000019.1 GCA_002418595.1 Candidatus Omnitrophica bacterium UBA5776
GAGCCGCTGATGCGCCGTGTCGTACTCATCGCCAACACTTCCGATATGCCGGTGGCGGCCCGCGAGGCGTCCGTTTATACCGGGATTACGATTGCCGAATATTATCGTGATATGGGCTATTCCGTCGCACTGATGGCAGACAGCACCAGTCGCTGGGCCGAAGCCATGCGTGAAATCTCCACTCGACTGGAAGAAATGCCCGCCGAAGAAGGCTATCCCGCCTATCTGGGCGCTCGTATTGCATCCTTCTACGAACGGGCCGGCCGCGTCGTCTGTGCCGGCGCCCCTCAGCGTGAAGGCGCCTTGTCTATCATCGGGGCTGTCAGCCCTCCCGGCGGTGACTTGTCCGACTCGGTTGTACAGGCCACACTGCACGTCGTCAAGGTCTTCTGGTCGCTCCAGGCCCGTTTGGCCCAGCAGCGGCATTTCCCGGCCATCGACTGGCTGACCAGCTATTCCTTCTACAAACAGTATCTGCCCGATTCGTTCGAAGACAAAAATCGCGGACGCGAGTTCGCTGAGATGATCCAGCAGGCGATGTCGATCCTCGAGCAGGAATCGCAGTTGATCGAAATCGTCCGCTTGGTCGGTGCCGAATCCATCAGTGCCAAAGACCGCATGACGCTCGAAACGGCCAAGAGTATTCGCGAAGATTTCCTGCACCAGAACGCTTTCCATAAGGTCGATACCTACAGCCCCATTGATAAGCAGTACGAAATGGTCAAGCTCATCCTGCATTTCCATAAACAGGGACTGGCGGCGATCGAGCAGGGCATCGAGACGGCGGAATTGTTCAAACTGTCGGTGCGTGAAGACATTGCCCGCGCCAAGTATCTGCCCAACGAAGAGACAGATAAGATTATTGCGATTCAGAGTAAGATCAATGAGCAGGTCAAGGCGATTAGTACAGTCGCAGTTGCCTGACAAAACTAAAGCGTCCTTGTACGTAGTCGATAGGGATTGAACGGGAGTTACCAATGCTGAAAGAGTATAAAACAGTTTCTGAGATTTCCGGCCCGCTGATGCTGGTCGAAGGGGTCGATGGCGCTAAATACGGCCATATCGTCGATATAGAGCTGGGCGACGGCTCAATTCGCCACGGCCAGATATTGCAGGTCGAAAAAGACAAAGTACTCGTGCAGGTCTTTGAAGGTACCGAGAGCATCAGCGTCAGCGATACCACCGTGCGGTTTCTCGGCAAGCCGATGGAACTTTCGGTCTCCAGGGATATTCTTGGTCGCGTCTTCAGCGGCACAGGCGTCCCCAAAGACAACGGCCCGAAGATCATCCCCACCAAAAAGCTGAACATCAACGGTAACCCGATCAATCCGTTTGCCCGCGACTATCCCAATGAATTCATTCAGACCGGCATCAGCACGATTGACGGACTGAATCCCCTCGTTCGCGGTCAGAAGCTGCCTATCTTCTCGGGTGCAGGTCTGCCCCACGACGAAATTACCGCACAGCTCGCCCGTCAGGCCGCTGTCCGCGGCAAAGGTGAATCCTTCGCCGTCGTCTTTGCGGCAATGGGCATCACCTTTGAGGCCGCTCAGTTTTTCATCAACGATCTGACCCAGACCGGCGCCATCGAGCGCGCGGCCCTGTTCATCAACTTGGCCAATGACCCGGCCATCGAGCGTATCGCGACCCCGCGCGTCGCCCTGACCGCTGCCGAATATCTGGCGTTCGAAGAAGATATGCACGTGCTGGTCATCCTGAACGATATGACCAACTACTGCGAGGCCCTCCGCGAAATCAGTGCCGCCCGAAAAGAAGTGCCGGGACGCCGCGGATATCCGGGCTATCTCTATACCGACTTGGCGACGATTTATGAACGTGCCGGCCGTGTTAAAGGCAAAAAAGGTTCAATCACCATGGTGCCCGTGCTGACCATGCCCGAAGATGACAAGACCCACCCGGTGCCCGACTTGACCGGTTATATCACCGAAGGCCAGATCATCCTGGCCCGAGACCTGCACCGTAAAGGCATATATCCTCCGGTGGACGTTCTGCCCAGTCTCTCCCGTTTGAAAGACAAGGGTATAGGCAGGGGAAAGACCAGAGAGGATCACTCCGACGTATTGAACCAGCTTTTCGCCTGTTACGCAAAAGGTAAGGAAGCGCGGGAACTGGCGGTGATTCTCGGCGAGGCCGCGCTCTCGGAGACGGACAAGCTTTATCTGCAATTTGCCGCCTCTTTCGAAGACAATTTCGTGCGCCAGGGAGAGAACGAAGACCGGGGCATAGAGGCGACTTTGGATCTGGGATGGGAGCTTTTGCGAAAACTGCCGCGCCAGGAGTTAAAACGCATCCGGCAGGAATACCTGGATAAATATTACGGCGTGAAAAGGTAAACATGATCCTGCGAGTCAACCCGAACAGAATGGAATTGCTGCGGCTGCGGCGCCGATTGGCGCTGGCCAGGCGCGGGCACAAACTCCTTCAGGATAAACTGGAGGAGATGATGCGCAGGTTCATGCTGATGTTGAAGGAGGTGGACTCCGCTAAAGAGGAATTTCGCGTCAAGACGGCGGAGACCCTGCGGGCGCTTACTTACTGCCGCATCACCTCTTCCCCCGAGCAGTTCCTTTCGGCGGCAGGGAAGGTGGAGGTTGCTCTGCGCCTGGAGGTCTCCAGGGTCAGGATAATGAACGTGAGCGTCCCGGCTTTGAGAATGGAAGGCCTTTCCGTGAGCAGGCATTATCCTCTGCTGGGGATATCCGGAGAGTTCGACCTGGCCGTGGACTCTTCGAAAGACTATATTCAAACCGTTCTGAAGCTCGCCGGGATATTCAAATCGCTGGAGATCCTTTCCGACGAGATCGAGCGTACCAGGCGCCGCGTGAACGCCCTGGAATATATGCTGATCCCCTCGCTGCAGGACACCATACGTTACATCACCCAAAAACTCAACGAGATAGAGAGAGGTAATCTTACCCGCCTGATGCGCGTGAAGGATATCGTGCGCGCGCATTGACAGCGGCGTATTTATAAATTATACTTGTTTCTCTGCGGGCGGTTGGCGCAATTGGTTAGCGCGCTTGATTTACATTCAAGAGGTTACAGGTTCAAGTCCTGTACCGCCCAGTGTTCTTCTCGTGCTTGCCGGAGACCGGAGAACATAGAAGCCAGCCGGGGTACGCCTGTCAGACAGGATTTTATCTCTCTGCGCGGCAGTATCTTGCGATAATGTCCATCGGCGGAATAAACAAAAGATTGCAAAAACCCCGGATTCGGGTATAATAACAAACACTCTGTAATTTAAGGGGTCGTAGTGTAGCCTGGTTTAACACGTCGCCCTGTCACGGCGAAGATCGCGAGTTCAAATCTCGTCGACCCCGTTTTTCCCCCCTCGCTCCTTTCCGATCCGGGAACGCCGGCGTTCGATATCGCCAAGCCCCCCACGATAAAACAGTCCTGCCCGGGGTCTCTCTTTATGATATAATACCAACGAACAGGAGGATAGATATGGCTACGATAGATGATTTCAAGAAACTGGAATTCAGGATCGCCGAGATAAAAGATGCCGTTGAGCACCCGCAGGCGGACAGGCTTTACGTGTTGAAGGTCGATGTGGGGGGCAGTGAAAAACAGATCGTCGCCGGCATCCGCGCCGGTTATGGAAAAGAAGATTTGATCGGGAAACAGGTTGTGCTGGTGAATAACCTCGAACCGGCGGTGCTGCGCGGCGTAGAGAGCCAGGGGATGTTGCTGGCGGCTTCGGACGAGCAGGGAGTGTGCCTGGTGTCCCCGTTGCGCAGGGTGATTCCGGGCAGCGTGGTGAAATGATAAAACAACTGCTGGATTGCTCCGTTTGCCTGCAATGCCGGGGGTGCTGCCGATTCTCGGAAGGAAACTCCATTTGGGTCCCTGTCTTGAGCAGCGCAGAGCAGGACAGCGTTTCTAAGGCCTGCCCCGGAGAGGGCGTCGTTGCCGGCGGGAGGCTCGCTACCGTCCCGGCTCCCGAAGAGGGGCTCCATTATTGCGTTCTTTTTTCTCCTTCCGGGAATTCCTGCAGGCTTTATTCCCGCCGTCCGCTGGAGTGCAGGCTTTATCCTTTTTTGATCAACCTTAATCCGGACAACGGCAGGGTGTTCCTTTGTTTGGACATGAACTGCCCGTTCGCGGCCGAGCATCACAAGGACTCTTCTTTTCGCGAATACGCCGGGTGTCTGGCGGAGTATCTTAATTCGCCTGCGCGGCTGGAGTTTTTTCGCAGGGAGAAGCGGCTGCTCCAGTCTTATCCGGGGGAGATGCCGGAGTTTGCCGAGATCAAGATTTGAACATGGGACCGGTCGACCTACTGCCCGAACATAAACCCTGTTTTTTGGAATACCTCGCGCTTTTCAGCGGTTGCCGCCTGAGCGCTTACGCCGCGGAAAATATATACATCTGGAGCGGTCTTTACCGGATCAGATGGGCGGTATTCGCAGACTGCCTTTGCGTTTTTTTCGAGGACAAGAACGGACGGTTCCTTTATCTGCCGCCTCTGGGTAAAGGGGAGGAGTGCCGGAGGGAGGCGGCGAGCAGAAGTTTTCTTTACATGCGGGAAAAGAACGGGGATGCCGCCGGAGTCGGCAGAATGGAGAATGTCCCCGGAGAGATGCTTGCCTCTTTCGGCGACGCTTATCGGGCCCGGCCTTCGATGCGCGAATATATCTGTTCCAGGGATGACCTGACGGGACTGCGCGGAAACACCTTCAAACATAAACGGTCCTGTTGTAATTATTTCGCCGGGAAATACGAATACGAATACCGGGATTTTCGTTTTGCCTCGCGCAAAGAAATACACGAGCTTTACGGGACATGGGCAGGACAGCGGCGTAAGAGAAAAGACAGGGTTTACGACGGGATGATTGCGGACTCGCGCCTGGCGCTGGACAGGGCTCTCTCGGCCTCCGGCGTCCTGGCTTACCGAGGAGGAGCGCTTTTCGTGCAGGGGGAATTGAAGGGGTTCACTCTCGGGTATCCCTTGAACGCGGATACCTTCTGCGTGCTTTATGAATTCACCGATCTTTCCTGCAAGGGCGCCGCGCAGTTCATCTTTCGGGAATTCTGCCGCAGCCTGGACGGGTATCGGAGCATAAACGTGATGGACGATTCCGGGCTGGAGAACCTGCGCCGGGTCAAGATGTCTTATCGTCCGCGGGAGATAGTGCAGGCATATTCCGTTTTTCCCGCGGGGGTGAAGATTGTAAACTGAAGTGCGAC
>DIEK01000069.1 GCA_002418595.1 Candidatus Omnitrophica bacterium UBA5776
GAGCCAGGTGACGAATCCCTCCGGGAATAGAGGTGCTGAGAATAATCTTTCCCGCTCTCTATAATGGACTTGGAGGCGGGATTTTTTATCAGGGAGTGAGTTTCGGGGTATCGGGCTCCAAGCAGCGCGTATGGAAAGTAATGCGGCGTTCCGTATGTTCTGCGCGAGCTTCATACGTAAAAATAGCACAGGTCCTCCAAGAGGATAAAAGGGAAGCTTGTAAGATCAAGCGCGGTCCCGCCGCTGTAACCGGGGACGAAAATCACAAAAAGCCACTATGCCGGGATTACCGGGATGGGAAGGCGTGATGAGTAGGCTGATCCGGGAGCCAGAAGACCTGCCTGTGAATGCGGCCAGCCGGGAGTATTTTCCCGTCGCGGCCCCGCGCGGAAGGACCAGGTAAAACAGGGCGTTGTCCTTAAGCTTTTTTCGGCTTAAGGATTTTTTTATCCGGGGGACGGCTGTTCTCGGCAACGAAGCGGCAGAGCGGAGGAAAGATGGAAATATCCATTAAAGAGGGATTTAAAGGCATAGTTAAAAGGAACGGTGATACCGTCGAGTTTAATTCCCGCAAGATAACGGAAGCGATAAGCAAGGCGGGCGGAGCCGCCGGCGAGTTCGGGGAGGATATCGCCAAAGTGCTGACCATAAAGGTGCTTAGTCTTGCCGGACAGCTTGAGCTGGGGGAGACCCCGACCGTGGAGCAGATACAGGATATCGTGGAGGAGGTTTTGCTCGCTTCCCCCTATAAAAAAACTGCGAAGGCGTATGTCCTTTACCGGGAACAGCGTAAGGGAGTGCGCGAAATAACCTCCCGTTTCAACGTCGATCTGGTCGATCAGTATCTTTCCCGCTCCGACTGGCAGGTCAAGGAGAACAGCAATATGGGGTTTTCCCTGCAGGGGTTGAACAATTATATATCATCCGAAGTCAGCAAAGTTTACTGGCTGAATAAGATATACCCGGAGGATGTCAGGAACGCTTATCTTTCCGGAGACCTGCATATCCACGACCTGGGTATAATCAGCGCCTATTGCGTGGGCTGGGATTTGTATGACCTGCTGGTGGAAGGGTTCCGCGGCGCCTCCGGCAAGATCGAGTCAAAACCGGCGAGGCACCTGCGCACGGCGTTGGGGCAGATAACCAATTTTTTCTACACCCTGCAGGGAGAAGCGGCCGGGGCGCAGGCTTTCTCCAATTTCGATACGCTGCTCGCGCCGTTCATCCGTTTTGACCGTCTTGACTATAAAGGGGTGAAGCAGGCGCTCCAGGAGTTCCTTTTTAACGTCAACGTTCCCACCAGGGTGGGTTTCCAGACCCCGTTCACAAACATAACCATGGACCTCACCGTCCCTTCGTATTACGCCGGACAGGGGGTGATCATAGGCGGCAAAGCGCAAGATGTTACTTATAAGGAATTTCAGAAGGAAATAGATATGTTTAACCGCGCCTTCCTGGAGGTGATGCTGGAGGGGGACGCCAAGGGAAGGGTATTTACTTTCCCCATCCCGACCTACAACATCTCCAAAGAATTCGACTGGGACAATGCCGACCTGGATATCCTCTGGAAGGTGACCGCCAAATACGGGCTGCCTTATTTCGCCAACTTCATCCATTCGGATATGAAGCCCGAGGACGCCAGGAGCATGTGCTGCAGGTTGAGGATAGACAACCGCGAACTGCGCCGCAGGGGCGGCGGGCTTTTCGGCTCCGCTCCTTTGACCGGGTCGGTGGGGGTGGTCACCGTCAATATGCCGCGTTTGGGATTTCTTTCCTCGGGAGAATACGATTTCTTCGACCGGCTGGGCGGGCTGATGGATACGGCGATGAAAAGCCTGGAGATCAAGAGAAAGACCCTGGAGGCGTTCACAAACGACAATCTCTACCCTTATATGAAATTTTACCTGCGGAACATCAAGGAACGGTCCGGGAAGTTCTGGAAAAACCATTTTTCCACCATCGGCATAGTTGGAATGAATGAGGCCTGCTTGAACTTGCTGGGAGAAGGGGTGGGCGGGGAGAAGGGCAGGGATTTCACCCTGCGCACCATGGATTTTATGCGCCGCAAACTGCAGGAGTTCCAGGATACCACCGGCAATTTCTATAACCTTGAGGCTACGCCGGCCGAAGGCACGTCTTACCGCCTGGCGCAAATCGACAAAAAGAAATATCCGGATCTGCTGGCGCAGGGCGGTCCCATCGGCAGGGCAGAGCATCCTTTTTATACGAATTCCACTCATCTGCCGGTCAATTATACCGACGACGTCTTTGAGATGCTCGAACTGCAGGACGAGATACAGATGAAATATACCGGCGGAACGGTCGTGCATATCTACGTCGGGGAAGAGATCCGCGACCACGCGGCCCTGAAGAGCCTGATCAGGAAGATATGCGACAATTACCGTCTGCCGTATTTCTCCGTCACTCCCACCTTCAGCGTCTGTCCGGACTGCGGATACGTGCCGGGCGGGCACGAAAACTGCCCGCGCTGCGGCAAGGTCTGCGAGATATATTCCAGGATAGTGGGTTACCTGAGGCCGGTCGGCCAGTGGAACAACGGCAAGAAAGAGGAGTTCAAATCCAGGAAGGCCTACAGATTATGAAGATCGGCGGGTTCCTGGAATCTTCGCTCATAGATTACCCCGGCAAGGTGGCGGCGGTGATTTTTACCGTCGGCTGCACCTTCCGCTGCCGGTATTGTCATAATCCCCGTCTTGTCTATCCGGAGCTTTACGGAGAGACCGTGCCCCTGGAAAAGATAATGTCGCTGCTGGAGAGAAGGCGCGGTATTCTCGACGGGGTGGTTTTCTGCGGAGGGGAACCGACTATGCAGGAAGACCTGCCGGAAGTAATGCGCAGGGTGCGTTCGCTGGGTTATCTGGTCAAGCTGGACACAAACGGCGCGTTCCCGGAGAAACTGGCGGAGGCCCTGCCTTACGCGGATTATGTGGCGATGGATATCAAAGCCCCTTTCGGCCCGGATTATGCGCGCGTATGCGGCGGACAGTCGGATGATTTCGAAGTCAGGCGTAGTATGCTTCTCCTGCGTTCGTCCGGAGTGGAATATCATTTCCGCACTACCTTTCATCCGGATCATCTCCCGATAGAAAGGTCCGGGGAGATCGAGAGGTTCCTCGGCGCCGGGGAACGTTATGTCATTCAGCATGCTTCCGTCGTAAAAAAATAGTTGCCGCCCGGAGATACTTGACGCGGGGACAGATAAGGTGTAACCTGTTGCTGTTGCAGCGAAAAACCAACCGGGTCCCCGAAAAAAGGCGGTGAATTATGAGTGCCGTTTTATCGGCCGCGGCCGTTTTCGCGGCCGCTCTCGTCTGTATCAAATCTTTTTCCTTATTCAGGGTTTGCGGCAGGTCTATGCTGCCTTTTTACCGCGGCGGCGACATCCTTGTCTGCGACAGGTTTTTCTTCAGGTTCACCGGTATCGGCGCGGGGTGTGTCGCTGCGGCAGTGACCGCCGGAGGAAGATACGTTTTAAAAAGGATAACGGCGGTCTCTTATTCGGGCGGCAAACGTTTTTTCTTCCTTCGAGGCGACAATCACGCGGAAAGCGCCGACAGCCGCCATTTCGGATGGATAGAAGAACAAGATATCGCCGGGCGCGTTTTGTTCGCCATCCCGCTGGGCAGGCTCCGCGGCAGTATCCGTCTTTTCTCCCGTATGACGTTATGCCACGCCTGGGGAGGCGCGGCGCATATCCTGATCGCCAATATCCTCCTTGACGAGATCAGACGCTGCCCGAGGAACGCGGCCGGCGAATACGAGGTCCGGTTCCGCAATCTGCTCGACCGGCGGGCGCTTACCGGCAGGATGCGGCGCAACATTTTTCGCGCCGTCACCGGCAACCCGGAATATTTCCGCGCCGGGGCGGTAGGCCCGGATTTTGCCCCGGATTTTCCTTCCTGCATGACCCCTACCCATGAATTCAGGAACTTCGATCCGGAGTTAGAGGACGATTACAGGAGCCATTACGCCTGCCTCCATCAGATGCTCGAAGATATGTGCCGCGCGGAATGGAGAAACTATTCCGGCAATGATAACCATTGCGACGAGATGAAACAACTCGCTTATTGGGCCGGTTGGCTGACGCACTGCGCCTCCGACGTTTACGGACATCATTGGGTGGGCAAGCTCGCCGGCGGGGACTTCCTCACTTTTTTCCCCCGGTCCGTCCGAATAGCCGAGATAATCCGCAAACATGTGGCGGTCGAACATTATATCAATATATACATCAGGAACAGGAAGTTCATTTACGGCAACACCGACATCGACGAGATAATGGACGAAAAGGACGTGAGGCTTCCGTATCCCTATCTGAGGGACACTTTTTACAATAATGCTTCCGGTCCGTTCCTGCACCTGCGGGGATTCCCGATCATCTCCGTTTTGCCGAGACTGCCGATCGACCTTATGTCTTATCTGTACCGCCTGGCGGATTGGCATGAAACGAGGCGGGCGGAGGCCGCCGGCAGATACGACGACGCTTTCTATCTC